>JAQVKV010000024.1 GCA_028694545.1 Zavarzinia sp.
GGCCGAACGAGATCGCGCAGTCGAAGCTCGTCGCCGCCCCGTTGTGGAGCTGAGCCGCGATGGCCGGATCGGACGTTACGCCGATCTTTTCCTGTGACAACCTCTCGCTCGACCTGGGCGGGCGAGAGGTCCTCAGGAACATCGGCTTTGAACTGCGGCCGGGCGAGGTGCTGGGCATCATCGGCCCCAACGGGGCGGGGAAGACCAGTCTCCTCGAAATCCTGTCGGGCCGCTACCAGCCGAAGACGGGCCGTGTAACCTACAAGGGTCGGGACATCACGTCGCTGAAGCTGTTCGAGCGCGCGCGCCTCGGCATCGGCCGGACCTATCAGACTCCACTCGTCTGCGAGGATCTGACCGTCGGCGAGACCTTCAAGGCGGCGCGCCAGGCATTCCGGCCCTATCTGACGCGCTTCGACGCCGAATATGGCGCCAATCTCGTCCATTTCACCACGCCCTACGACCGGGCCAACAGCCAGTTGAAGACGTTCGAGCGGCGCAAGCTCCTGATGGCCAATCTCCTTATGCGCCGGCCGAGCATTCTCCTGATGGACGAACCGGCGGCGGGCCTGATCAACGCGGAGATCGACGAGATCGACCAGATCCTGCGCATGTTGTCGAAGGAGATGAACGTCGCCGTGCTCATCGTCGAGCACCGCATCGAACTCCTCGATTCCATCGCCGACCGTGTGATCGTGATGGATGCGGGTGAGGTCATCGCCGAAGGCGAACTGGCCGATGTCATCAAGAGCCCCGCCGTCCGTGCCGCCTATTTCGAGGCGCATTGAGAAAGCGCAGGGGAACGGGATGACAGAAGTTCTGAAAATCGAGGGGCTGTCCGCGGGCTATGGTCCGCTCCGGGTCATTCACGACCTGGACCTCGTGATCCGGCCGGGCGAAAGGCTCGGCATCGTCGGCCTGAACGGCCATGGGAAGACCACGCTGATCTATGCGATCGCCGGGCTCACCGGCTGGCAGCGCGGCTCGATCCTCCTGAACGGTGTCCAGATCGGCCGCACGCGCAGCCAGGGCCCCGGGCGTTACACCCACCAGATCGTGCGCAAGGGCCTCGCGATCATGCCCCAGGGAGACGAAATCTTCACCGGCCTCACGGTCGAGGAGCATCTCGATTCCGGCGCCTTCACGCGTGAAGCGTGGCGTGATCGCAAGCAGCGCAAGGAGAAGGTGCTCGATCTCTTTCCGCCGCTGGCCAAGCTGATGAAGACGGCGGTCGGCCGCCTGTCAGGTGGCGAGCGGCGCATGGTCTCGATCGGGCGCGGGCTGATGACCGACGCCAAGCTCTACCTCGTCGACGAGCCGTCGCTCGGCCTTGCCCCCAAGATCGGGCAGAGCGTGATGGAAGCACTGTTCGCGATCGATCTCAAGGACAGCGCCATGTTCATCGCCGAACAGAATGTCGCCCTGCTGGAAGGCCGGGTGGACCGGGTGATCGGCATGCACGCCGGTAAACTGAAGGGCGAGGCTTCGACCACGCTCGGCATCGGCTGAACGGGACAGGTTCCATGGAAATCGCCCAAATCCTTACCAACGCGGTCGTCGTCGCCTCGATCTACGGGCTGATCGCGGTCGCCGTGTCCATCACCTGGTCGAGCCTGGGGCTGGTCAATCTTGGCTACGGCTTCGTCTTTTCCTTCGCCGGTTTCTGGGCCTGGGTCGTTGCCCAGAATGTCTCCGAATGGCCCCCGATCGTCGCGGCGGCGGGGCTGGTCGGCGGTGCGGTCGGCGGCATTCTCATATGCCTCGTCGTGTTCATACCCCTGCACGACAAGCCCAATTTCACCACGCGCGGCATGATCGGCACCCTGGCGATCAGCCTGATCGGCTCGCAGGCCCTGCTCATGCAGTTCGGGCCCCGCGCCAAGTCCCTGCCGGAGCTCTTCGGATACTGGCAGGTGGACATCGCGGGCATGGCGCTCACCTCGGACAAGATCGGCATCGTCGTCTGCTCGATTGTCATGCTCGGCTTCGTCGTCTTCTGGATGAAGGGCAGCCGGCGCGGCCTCGAGATCCGGGCGATGATGATGAATCCGCATGCGGCATCGATCGTCGGCATCGGCATCCGTTCGACCGGGATCTATGTGATGGCGCTGACCGGGGCCATGGCGGGGCTCGCTTCCGTGCTCCTGTCCCAGACCTACTACATCGCGCCCTTCAGCGGCCTGACGCCGCTCATCAAGGGGGTCAGCATCGCACTCTGCGGTGGTCTTGGCTCGGTCCAGGGCGCGGTGATCGCCGCGATGATCCTGGGCCTGACCGAAGCCGTGACATCCCGCTTCCTCGGCGGGCAATACGTCCTGATCACCCAGTTCCTCGTCATCATCCTGATCCTGATCGTGCGTCCGCGCGGCATCTCGGGACTTCTGGACAAGGCTCGTGAACAATGACCGATACGCAGCCCGCGAAACTCCGGCCGATCACCTGGCACAACCCGCTCGAGCCCTGGGGCCAGGACCAGGGCAATCCGGAGCTGACCTCGGTCGCGTCGCCCGATGCCAGTGATACCTGGCGCGCCAACACGAAATACAAGGCAAAGACCTACAAGGTCGGGCGCCTGAAGCATTATGTCATCTGGCGGAACAACGGCCAGCGCCTGTGGGACCGCTGGCGCTGGTGGCCGACGCGGCGCAACGTCCTCAACATCAGGGGGCTCTACAACCGCAAGACCCTGAAGGCCGAGAAGAAGATCCTGGACCGGCGTCCGATCTATTGGGCGATCTGCTTCGCGCTCCTCGTCATCGGCCCGGCGGTCTTCCCGGCTTCCATGTACAACACGCTGTTGTCGGCCGGCACGATCTTCGGCATCTTCGCCGCGATCAACGTCTGCTGGACCCTGATCCTCGGCACCGCCAGCATTTTCACCCTGGCGAGTTACGCTGTCGTCGGGGTGGCGGCTTTCGTCACTACCTATCTCTCCATACAATGGGGCCTGCCCTGGTATGTGCTGCCGGTAGGTGGGGCCTTCATCGGGCTTGCGGTCGGCATCGTGATCGCCATTCCGGCGCTGCGCCTGGACGGCTTCTATTACGCGTTGCTCACCCTTGGCCTCAACGAGCTTTGCCGGGTGTTCTTCACCACGTCCAAGGTCTTCGGTTCGGCCTCAGGCGGGCTTTACGGCGCGGACAGCTTCATTCCCGACAGTTGGTCGCCGAACGCGCAATCCCTGCTGTCCTATTATTCCGCCTTCCTGCTGCTGGTCGCCGTGCTCTTCCTCTTCCGTTTCATCAACGGCAAGCAGTTGGGCCGGGTCCTGCGCATGGCGCCGGAAAAGCGTGAAGCCTTCGCCGAAGCCTGCGGCGTCGATTATCGCCGGGCCCGTATCATCATCTTCGTCGTGACCTCGGCGGCGCTTGGCTTCATTGGCGGCTTCTATGCGACCCTCTATCGCGGCACGGCCTTCTCGATCTTCAGCTTCGATACGGTACTGCTTGGCCTTGCCATGGTTACCATCGGCGGCATCGGCAAGGCGGAGGGCGCGATCCTCGGCACCCTGGTAGTCACCTTCCTCGACAAGGTGCTGATCGACCTCGGTCCGACGCGCCTGTTCCTGATCGGGCTGATCATGCTTGGCGTCGTGCTGTTCACCAACAACGGCTATTTCGGCATCAAGAAGCAGTTCAACGCCTGGCGTGACAAGAAGCGTGGCGAATGGCGCTCCATGCGCTCGGAAAAGGGCGGTGAAGCCCTGCCCGAGGAGGCGACGGAGCGTGACAACAAGGACGAGGTCTATTTCCTGCGCTTCGACAAGATGCAGCGGGATTACCTGAAGACCCTGATCTGCCCGGAAATCATCGAGGAACACCGTCAGCAGCCGCTTGGCCAGCACAGCGCCACCCTGGAACGGCTGCTCATGTACTTCCGGCGCGCGCCGATGGACGACAAATACGCCCTGCAGCGCAACGCCGAAACCGGGCGCTACAAGATCATCGCCTTTTCCGGTCACCGCGGTGTCTCGCCCCGCGTGGTGGAGGACCGCGAATACGACACGATCGGCGATGGCTACCACGCCATCTTCGTCCGCCGCGTCCACGACCTGATGGAATCGTGATGCCGCGCAACCGTCATCGTCCGGAGGCCCGCCGCTCATGACAGAGCCACTCGACCCCAATCCGGTCAACGGCGAACTCGCCGTCCGGGAATATTTCGACAGCAAGACGCGACGTTATCTGAAGCGTGTCATCACGCCCGAGCTGATCGAGGAGCACCGCTGCGGCCCGCATGCCCAGCACAGGAGCGAACCGCTCGGCCGGTTGATGTTCTATCTGAAGAACCTGCCGATCGACCAGCAATACGCCCTGAGGCTCATGCCGAACGGCGCATATCGCATCACCAGCATCCCGAAGCCGGGAGAACCCCCGGTCGAGGTGGACGGGACCGATTACCCCGATCCGAGCGCCGGCCTTCACGGGATTTTCCTGCGCAAGATCAACGATTTGATGGGTAGGCAAGATGGCTGAACAGAAGATCTTCGGATATACCGACAGGCTGTCGGTCAAACAGGGCGACAGGCTGAACATCTACGTCAATTGCGACGGTTCGGATTTCGCCGATGCCCAGCTTGTCCGCCTGATCCATGGCGACAACAATACCGAGGCGGGCCCCGGTTACATCGAGCGGGAAATTCCGCACCCGGCCAACGGAAACTGGCCGGTGAAGAAGCAGTTCACCCAGCTCGGCAATTACCTGACGGTCGAGGATCCGGACCAGCACCTGAAGCTGGACGGGACGTTGTCTATGGGGGCCTTCATCTGGCCGTCGATGCCGAAGCGGGGCGCGCGCCAGACCATCATGGGCCGCTGGGACACGCTGACCAACGAGGGCTTCGCGCTCGGCATCAACCCGGACGGCTACCTGGAATTCTGGGTCGGCGACGGCAAGGAGGTGGATTACATCACCTCGGAAATGCCGCTGATCAAGCATGTCTGGTACCTGGTCGGCGTCAGCTTCGATGCCATGACCCGGACGGTCACGCTCTATCAGGAAGGGGTTCTGAATCGTTACAATTCCCTGATCGGGACAACGACCCCCTATGACTTCGCGTCCCATGTCCGTACCCGCTTCCGCTTTTCGCAGCACAATCGGGCGGATGTGCCATTCCTGATCGCCGGCGCGCGCGACCATCACGAGCTGCGTGGCAATTTCGTCGGCGATCTCTATGCCGGCAAGATCGACCGCCCCTTCATCTCGGAACGGATCCTGACCCGCGAGGAAATGGATACGGTCAAGGCCGGGCACAAGCCGCCGGCGGATGGCCTGATGGCCTATTGGGATACGGCCGCCGGCTATACGGATGACGGCATCGGCCATGACGTGGTCGAGACCGGCCCCTATCGCCTGAAGACCCGAGGGGTGAACCATCCGGTGCGCGGCATGACCGGCTGGAACTGGAACGGCAAGAACGACTGTTTCCGTCTCGCTCCCCATGAGTTCGGCGGCATCGAGTTCCATCCGGACGCCGTCACCGACTGCGGCTGGGCGGTGACGAAGACGATCGAGATCCCGTCCGACCTGAAGGCCGGACCCTATGCCATCCGCCTGCGGGTCGGGCCCGGGTGCGGGATCGCCGAGGAGTATGTCGTCTTCTTCGTCCGCCAGGCGAAGCCGACCGCGAAATTGTGCTTCCTGGTCCCGACGGCAAGCTATCTCGCCTATGGCAATGAAACCCTCGCCTTCGATGCCCAGATCGTGCAGCCCATGACCGGCCAGCCGCCGATCATCTCGGATGTCGAGATCGAGACCTACGAGCACCGTGAATACGGGCTCTCGACTTATAACCACTTCGAGGATGGCGCGGGCGTCTGCTTCAGCTCGTGGAAGCGGCCGATCATCAACATGCGGCCGAAATTCCGCAATTCCTGGATGGGCGCTCCGTGGCAGTTCCCGGCCGATCTTTCGGTCACCGCCTGGATCGAGCATTGCGGCTACGACTGCGACTTCATCACGGACGACGACCTGCACCGGGAAGGGCTGGCGGCGCTGAAGCCCTATAATTGCGTGATCTCCGGCACCCACCCCGAATATGTCTCGGAGCGGATGCTCGACGCGCAGGAGGATTATGTCGCCCAGGGCGGCCGGCTCATCTATACGGGCGGCAATGGTTACTATTGGTGCGTCAATTTCGATCCGGAAGAGGCCGCCGTCATGGAGGTCCGCAAGCTCGACAGCGGCATGCGCGCCTGGGCGGCCAAGCCGGGCGAGCATTACCTGCAGACCTGTGGCACCAAGAGCGGGCTGTGGCGAAACCGGGGGCGCGCGCCGCAGAAGCTGGTCGGCGTCGGCATGATCTCGGAAGGTTTCGAGACCTGCACGCCGTTCCGCCGCATGCCGGATTCCTGGCACCGCACCGTGTCCTGGATCACGGAGGGCATCGAGGGCGAGCTGATCGGCGACGAGGGCCTGGCCTATGGTGGGGCCGCCGGCATCGAGATCGATCGCTACGACCTTGCGCTGGGCACGCCGCCGCACACCAAGATCATCGCCTCGTCCGGCGGGCATACGGACAATTACGTGCTGGCGACGGAAGAGATCCTCTATGCCTATGCCGGCATGGTGGGCTCCCTCGATTATCGTATCCGCGCCGACATGATCTATTACACGAGCTGGAACGATGGCGCCGTGTTCAGCTCGGGCTCCATTGCCTTTGGCCAGGCCCTGCCGGCGAAGGGCTTCGAGGGCACGACCTCGAAGCTGCTGCGCAATGTGGTGGATGCCTTCCTGAAGGATGGTCCGTTGCCGGGCCGGCAGTGGACTCTTGAAGAGAAGCAGTGGCGCTGACGCATCCCCGGCCGGCGCAGGGCATCCCGCGCCGGCCGTGACGTCTTGCACTGCTGGCCCGGGCCTTGCGCTTCATGGTAGACAGGAGCCATGAAGACACCCGGGAAAGATACCGGTCCGCGCAGGATCAGGCTGGCCAAGGCCGAGAAGGCGGTGGCCGCGACGTCCCGCGCCAAGGGCGCGACCGCCAAGATCCCCGCCGAACGGCCGGCGGCCATGATTTCCATCGATTCGGAAGCCATTCCCCTCGAACGCCAGCTTGGCGCCGTCATCCGGCGGCTGCGGGTCAAGAGTGGCCTGACCCTGGCGGAACTGTCCGAGGGGGCGGGGATCAGCAGCGGCATGTTGAGCCGGATCGAAACCGGCAATGTCATGGCCAGCCTCGACACCTTGCGCCGGCTGTCGCGTGCGGTCGGGGTCGACCTGTCCACCCTGTTCCGGGAGACGGAGCGGGGAGAGGGCCACGCCCAGCTGATCAAGGCCACGGATCAGATGGAAGTGGTGCGCAGCGGCACCCGCCACGGCCACACCTATCGCCTGCTGTCCTACGACCGGGGCCCCAAGAAGAAATTCGAACCTTTCCTGATCGAAATGGACCGGGAAAGCGAGATCTATCCCCGGTTCCAGCATCCGGGCACGGAATTCATCTACATGATGGAAGGGCGGATGGATTACCGCTTCGGCGACCGCACCTATCTGCTCGAGCCGGGGGATGCTTTCACCTTCTCCGGCGAGGTAGAGCACGGGCTGGAAAAGCTACACGTGGAGCGGACGGTCTTCCTCTCCATCATCATCTATGACGAGGATGCGGGCTGATCCCGCATCCTCGTCGCTTTTCGTTCAGATCGCGCCCGGTATCCAGCGGGTGCCCGCCAGGGGTACCTGGGCCATGGCCGCCGCCTCGATAGTGAGGGCGGAGAGATCTTCCGGTTCCAGATTGTGCAGGGCGCTCTTGCCGCAGGCCCGCGCCAGGGTCTGGGCTTCGAGGGTCAGCACCTTCAGGTAATTGGCCAGACGGCGACCGGCGGCGATCGGGTCCAGGCGGCTGGACAGGGCCGGGTCCTGGGTGGTGATACCCGCCGGGTCCAGGCCTTCGTGCCAATCGTCATAGGCGCCTGCCGTGGTGCCGAGGGCCTGATAGTCGGCCTCGAGCGCGGGGTCGTTGTCGCCAAGGGCGATCAGGGCCGCCGTGCCGATCGAGACCGCGTCGGCGCCCAGCGCCATGCATTTGGCCACGTCGGCGCCATTGCGGATGCCGCCGGAGACGATCAACTGCACCTTGCGGTGCATGCCGAGGTCCTGCAGCGCCTGGACCGCCGGGCGGATGGCGGCCAGGGTCGGAATGCCCACATGCTCGATGAATACTTCCTGGGTCGCCGCCGTGCCGCCCTGCATGCCGTCGATCACGATCACGTCCGCGCCCGACTTCACCGCCAGCGCCGTGTCGTAATAGGGGCGCGAGGCGCCGATCTTCAGGTAGATCGGCTTTTCCCAATTGGTCAGTTCGCGCAATTCCTCGATCTTGATCTCGAGATCGTCGCAACCGGTCCAATCCGGGTGACGGCAGGCGGAACGCTGGTCGATCCCCTCCGGCAGGTCGCGCATCCGGGCGACGCGGGCGGAAATCTTCTGGCCCAGCAGCATGCCGCCGCCGCCCGGCTTCGCCCCCTGGCCGACCACGATCTCGATCGCGTCCGCCCGGCGCAGGTCGTGCAGGTTCATGCCATAGCGCGACGGCAGATACTGATAGACCAGCTTGTCCGAATGGCCTCGCTCTTCCGGCGTCATGCCGCCGTCGCCGGTGGTGGTCGAGGTGCCGGCGAGGGTGGCGCCCCGGCCCAGCGCTTCCTTGGCCTGGCCGGAGAGGGAGCCGAAGCTCATGCCGGCGATGGTGACCGGAATGTCCAGCTCGATCGGCTTCTTCGCGAAGCGGGTGCCGAGCGTGACATTGGTGGAGCATTTCTCACGGTAGCCTTCCAGGGGGTATCGGCTCATGGAGGCGCCGAGGAAGGTGAGGTCGTCGAAATTGGGCAGGCGCCGCTTGGCGCCGCCGCCACGGATGTCGTAGATGCCGGTTGCCGCCGCGCGGCGGATCTCGGAAATGGCGTAATCGTCGAAGGTCGCGGACTTGCGCGGGGTGGTGCGCATCCAGCCGTCGTGACGGGGGGCGTTGCTCATCAGTAGGCTCCCGCGTTGTCGATGTTGAAGTGATAGAGCTTGCGGGCCGAGCCGTAGCGCCGGAACGCTTCGACCGGCACGTCGGTGACGCCGGCTGCCGACAGCAGTTCGGCCAGTTCCTCCTTGTGCTCGTCGTTCATGGGTTTCTCTACACAGTCGGCGCCAAGGCTGGCGACCGCGCCGCGAACATAAAGCCGGGCCTCATAGATCGAATCGCCGAGGGCTTCGCCGGCATCGCCAAGGACGACGAGGCGTCCGGTCTGCGCCATGAAGGCGGAGAGATGGCCGACGTCGCCTTTCACCACGATGTCGATCCCCTTCATCGAAATGCCGCAGCGCGCCGCCGCATTGCCGTCGATGACGAGCAGGCCGCCCCGGCCGGAAGCACCGGCCGCCATGCTGGCGTCACCGGTGACATGGACCTTGCCGGCGCTCATGGTTTCGGCCACGCCCTGACCGACGCTGCCCTTCACCGTGATTTCGGCGCCATGGTTCATGCCGGCGCAGAAATAGCCGGTATTGCCGTCGATCTCGATCGTCAGGGGCCGGTCGATGCCGACGGCGACCGAATGATGGCCGCGCACGTTGGCGATCTGCCAGGTGCCGCCGGCGGGCGCCGCGCTTTCGTTCTGCAGGCGGCTGTTCAGGTCGCGCGTGGTGGTTTTCTTCAGGTCGATGGTGGCGCTCATTGGCCGCGCTCCCAGAAATAGACGGTGGCGGGTTTCGGCTCCCACACCCTCGCGTTGTCGATGCCCGGCAGGTCGACGAGGGCGCGATATTCCGAGCCGAAGGCGACATATTGGTCGGTCTCGGCCATGACGGCGGGCTTGCAGGCGATCGGGTCGCGCAGCACGCCGAAGCCGCTTTCGGTGCCGACGACGAAGGTGAAGAAACCGTCGAGATCGTCGAGGCCGGATTGCAGGGCCTCGCCCAGGCTCTGGCCCTGACGCATGCGCCAGGTCAGGTAACCGGCCGCGACCTCGCTGTCGTTCTCGGTCGCGATCCTAACGCCTTCCCGACGCAATTCGCGGCGCAGGGAATTGTGATTGGAGAGCGAGCCATTATGGACGAGGCACTGATCCGCCCCGGTGGAGAAGGGATGCGCGCCGTCGGTGGTGACGGCGGATTCTGTCGCCATCCGGGTATGGGCGACGCCATGGCTGCCGCGCATCGTCTCGAGACCGAAAGCCTTGCCGACGGCGACCGGATTGCCGACCTCCTTGAAGATTTCCATCCGCTTGCCCTTGCCGATCACGCTGATCTCGGGGGCATGGACGGACAACCAGCTCTCCGCATGGGCGAGATCGCCCTCGGGTACGGAAACGATGGCGTGGGTGTGCCGGATGGCGAAACTCAGTTCCTTGCCGAGCGCCTCCGCCAGCTCGCCGGCGACGGCGGTGACATGGCCTTCGCTTTCACCGTGGAGGGAAAGCTTCACGGTGTCCGGCCGGCCTTCGCCGTAGATGGCGAAACCCGCGGAATCCGGGCCCCGGCTGCTCAGGGGACCCATCATGCCGGCCAGCAATTCGCCGAGCCTCGGTTCGAGCGCCGAGTCCTTCAGGAAAAGTCCTGCGATACCACACATGTTATCCTCGTTATCAATAGAAGGACAGATAGCGGCTGGTTTCCCAGTCGGAGACATGGCGGTGGTAGTCCAGCCATTCCATCCGCTTCAGGGCGATGAACTCGGCCATGAACCCGGTGCCGAGCGCATCGGCGAACAGCGTGTCGGCCTCGAGCGCGTCGATCGCTTCCTTCAGGGACTGGGGCAGGATCGAGACGCCCTTGGCGGCGACCTCGGCCGGGGAGAGTTCGTAGAAATTGCAGTTCTGCGCGGTGCCCGGGTCGATCTTGTTATCGATGCCGTCGAGCCCGGCGGCGATGATGGCGGCGCTCGCCAGATAGGGGTTCATGGCGCCGTCGCCGGTGCGGATCTCCAGCCGGCCATAGGGCACGCGCACCATGGCGGTGCGGTTGTTGTCGCCATAGGCCATGAACACCGGGGCCCAGGTGGTACCCGACAGGTTGCGGCCGACGACGAGGCGCTTGTAGGAATTGACGGTCGGGGCCAGCAGGGCCGTCAGGGCCGGCGCATGCTTCATGATCCCGCCGAGGAAGTAATAGGCGAGGTCGGAAAGTTCGAGGCCGTTCGGATCGGCCTTGTCGTGGAACAGGTTGCGTCCGCTCGAATCGGCCAGGGAGCAATGGACATGCATGCCGCTGCCGGTCGTTTCCGATTTCGGCTTCGGCATGAAGGTGCAGATGGCGTCCAACTCGTGGGCGATCTCGGTCGCGGCCATCTTGAAAAGGGTGATCTGGTCCGCTGTCGTCATGGCGTCGGCGTAATGGAAGTTCACCTCGTACTGGCCGTTCGCGTCCTCATGGTCGATCTGATAGACGTCGATGCCGACCGCCTGCAGCGAATTGACCAGCCGTTCCAGGAAGGCACG
>JAQVKV010000613.1 GCA_028694545.1 Zavarzinia sp.
GGGCAGGCCGTCGGCGCCATTCATTTGGGCCTGGGTCTCGGACATGGCAGGACACTCCGGCGCGAAAATCGTTAAGATCGTGGTTCAAAGATGGGGGCTGCCGGGCACATGTCAATTTGCCGCGACGCCATGCAGCCTTTCTTGAAGCGCAACCGAGGGGCTAGTAGTTTCCCGCCATGACAGACTCCCGCGCCCCCTATGCGAGCGACCCGCGCCGCAGTCGCGGCCGCCGCACCCCGGAACCCGAAAGCACGACCCGGACCGCCTTCCAGCGCGACCGGGACCGCGTGATCCATTCGGGCGCCTTCCGCCGTCTGCAATACAAGACCCAGGTCTTCATCTTCGACGTGGGCGATCACTACCGCACGCGCCTGACCCACAGTCTCGAAGTCGCGCAGATCGCCCGCACGATCTGCCGCCTGCTGCATCTCGACGAGGATCTGGGCGAGGCGCTGGCGCTGGCCCACGACCTTGGCCACACCTGCTTCGGCCACGCGGGGGAAGATGCGCTGGACCAGCGCATGGCGCCCTTCGGCGGTTTCGACCACAACGCCCAGACCCTGCGCATCCTGACCAAGCTGGAAAAGCGCTTCGCCGAATTCGACGGGCTGAACCTGACCTTCGAGACCCTGGAAGGCGTGGTGAAGCACAACGGTCCCCTCGTCGACGCCGAAGGCCGGCCGCTGAAGGGGGAGGGGCCGCTGCCCGCCGCGATCGTCGAATATATGGTCGAACAGGATCTGGAACTCGCCACCCATGCCGGGCCCGAGGCGCAGGTGGCGGCGCTTTCCGACGACATCGCCTACAACAACCACGATATCGACGATGGCCTGCGCGCCGGCCTGTTCCGGCTGGACGACCTGCGCGACCTGCCGCTCGTCGGCGAAGTGCTGCGCGGGGTGGAGGCGAAATACCCGGGCATCGGCCGCGAGCGGACGGCGCATGAGACGGTGCGTGCCCTGATCGGACGGATGGTCACCGACGTCGTCGCCGAGTCGCGACGGCGGCTGGAAGCGCTGGCGCCCCGCCGGGTCGAGGACATCCGCCATCATCACCGGCCGGTCATCGCCTTTTCCGACACGATGGCCGAGCAGGATCGGGCATTGAAGGCTTTCCTCTGGAGCCGTATGTATCGCCATGACCGGGTGAACCGCATGGCCTCCAAGGCCAGACGGTGCGTCCGCGACCTCTTCGACCTCTTTCTCGCCGAACCGCAATGCCTGCCGGCGGACTGGGCGCGCCGGGCGGAAGGCCCGGGAAGCCCCAAGACCGCCCGTCTCGTGGCCGACTTCATCGCCGGCATGACCGATCGCTTCGCGATCGAGGAACATGTCCGCCTCTTCGACATCAGTGTTACGACATGACCCATTTCTTCGACCGTCTCGCCACCGACCTTCGGGACCGGCTCGCCCGTCTCGCCGCCGAGGACAAGATCCCAGCCCTGCCCGAGGATCTCGGCGCCGTGGTGCTGGAGCCAACCCGTGACCCCGCCCATGGCGATGTCGCGACCAACGCGGCGCTGGCGCTCTCCAGGACCCTGAAGATGAAGCCGCAGGATCTCGGCCGCCATATCGCCGAGGCCATGGCCGCCCATCCGGACGTGACCGAGGCGGCGGTGGCCGGGCCCGGCTTCGTCAACCTGCGCCTGTCGGACGATTTCTGGCGCGCCCGCCTCGCCGAGATCCTGGCCGCCGGCCCCGCCTTCGGCGAGTCGAGCAAGGGCGGCGGCGTTGCCGTGAACGTCGAATATGTCTCGGCCAATCCGACCGGGCCGCTGCATGTCGGCCATTGCCGGGGGGCGGTGTTCGGCGACGCGCTGGCCGCGCTGCTCGAGAAGGTCGGCCATGCGGTCACCCGCGAATATTACATCAACGATGCCGGCGGGCAGGTCGACACGCTGGCCCGTTCCGCCTTCCTGCGCTACCGGGAAGCCCTGGGCGAGAACATCGGCGAGATCCCGGAAGGCCTCTACCCCGGCGACTATCTGGTCCCGGTGGGGCAGGGGCTGGTCGAGAAATATGGCGAGCGTTTCAAGGACCAGCCGGAAGCCGCCTGGCTGATGCCGATCCGCGAATTCGCCATCGCCGCCATGATGGCCATGGTGCGCGAGGATCTGGAGGCCCTGAACATCCGCCAGGACGTCTTCTTCTCGGAATACAGCCTGCATACGACCGGCCGTATCGACGAGGCCCTGAAGGATCTGACCGACAAGGGCCTGATCTACGAAGGCGTGCTGGAAGCCCCCAAGGGCAAGCTGCCGGACGATTGGGAGCCCCGGCCCCAGACCCTGTTCAAGGCCAGCGACTTCGGCGACGACACCGACCGCGCCCTGAAGAAGTCGAACGGCGCCTGGACCTATTTCGCCGCCGACATCGCCTATCACCTCGACAAGTACAAGCGCGGCTTCCATCACCAGATCGACGTCTGGGGCGCCGACCATGGCGGCTATGTGAAGCGCATGCGCGCGGCCGTGAAGGCGCTTTCGGGCGGGCAGGCGGATCTCGACGTGAAGATCTGCCAGCTCGTGAAGCTGACGCGGGGCGGCGAGCCCGTAAAGATGTCCAAGCGTTCGGGCAGCTTCGTCACGCTGCGCGACGTCGTCGACGAGGTGGGCAAGGACGTCGTCCGCTTCATGATGCTGACGCGGAAGAACGACGCCCCCCTCGATTTCGATTTCGAC
>JAQVKV010000614.1 GCA_028694545.1 Zavarzinia sp.
GATCACCTCGATCCCGGGCGTCACCCCGGGCGCCGCGGCGCCGCAGGATGGCACCCCGGTGGTGATCGACACGCTGAACAACCGCATCTATGTCGTCGACAGCACGGCTTCGGGCGGCTTCCGCCGCATCGACCTGCCGGGCGCGATCACGCCGATCACCGCCGACTTCGGCACGACGACCGAGGATTACGTCGATCTCGGCGCCCAGACCGTCGGCGGCTGCGTCGGCTCGATCGGTCAATTCCGGACCAATGATCCGGTGATCGTGAACGCGTTCGCCAATTCCTTGGTGGATTGCCTGACCCTCGTGGTGGTGAACAACCCGGGGTCGTTCCAGACCCGGACCACGGTGGTGCTGCGCAACTTCCTCGGTACGACGCAATATCAGACCCTGGTCAATTCCTATCCGGGCGTTCTCACCTTCGGTGGCAAGAACCCCTACACCCGCCGGCAGGCGCAGCGTGGCGATACCCGTTTCGCCCTGAAGTCGGATAACGCCAGCGGTGCCACCTCGGGCGCCACGGGCGACTATGTCTCGCCCGACGGCAAATTCTCCTTCTACGGCTCGCTCGGGTTCGACTGGGGCAGCTTCGACCAGAGGGGAACGACGCTGGGTTCGGACTTCAATACCTTCAGCGTTCTTTTCGGTGGCGATTACGAGGTCTGGGACAATGTCTACCTCGGCGGTGCCTTCTCCTACTCCGGCATGTCGAACGATGTGTCGAATGGCACCGACTCCCAGTCGATCGACACTTACAACGTCTATCTCTATGCGGTTTATGCCGAGGCGGCGGCCTATTTCCAGATTGCCATGAACATGGGTTCCGTCCTGCAGGACACGACCCGCGTCTCGGCCGGCAACACGATCACCGGCGAGACCTCGGGCATTTCCTGGGGCGGGCAGGTCGCGGCGGGCTACGACTTCCCGGTGACGCCTGACCTGTCGGTGGGGCCGATCGCCTCGCTGCGCTTTGCCAACCTGCACATGGGGTCCTACAACGAAGTCGGGACCGGGGCTGCGTCGATCGGCAGCCAGACCCCGAATGCGCTGATCGGCGCGCTCGGTGCCCGGACCCTCTATTCCTTCGCGGCGTCCGACAGCGAGACGGTCGTGCTGAACCTGCGCGCCGCCTGGGAAACCAACTTCAAGAGCGGCGCGGAACCGGTGACGGTCTCCGCCGTCGGTGGCGGCGCGCCGTTCCAGATCACGCCCTACGACTCGGACGACAGCTGGTTCAATGTCGGCGGCGGCTTCACCGTGGACGGCGACGGTTATTCCTTCTACGGCGATTTCGAGACCCGTCTCGCCTATGAGGACGCGGAGTTCTACTTCGGCCGCTTCGGCCTTCGCGTTCCTTACTGATCGTCGTGAAATTGACCGCGGCGGCCCCCTGGCCGCCGCGGTTTCTTTTTCGAGCAGGTTGACATCGCGCCCATGGCTGGGCTTGATGCCCGCCAAAGCGGGAGTTCGTTGGTGGCGGATGTCAGGGAAAACGCGATGAAGCATTCCGGCCGGTCGTCTTTCTTCGAGACGGTGCGGACCGTTCTCTATGCGGTACTCATCGCCATCGTCATCCGCTCGTTCCTGTTCGAGCCCTTCAACATCCCGTCGGGCTCCATGCGCCCGACCCTGGAGGTGGGGGACTATCTTTTCGTCTCCAAGTTCTCCTATGGCTATTCGCGATATTCGCTGCCCTTCGGCCTCGACCTGTTCAGCGGGCGGGTGATGGAAGGCGTACCGGAGCGGGGCGACGTCGCCGTGTTCAGGAAACCGAGCGAGCCGAATACCGATTACATCAAGCGCATCGTCGGCCTGCCGGGCGACAAGATCCAGGTCACCGACGGGGTCCTCATCATCAACGGCACCCCGGTTCCGCGTGAACGGATCGACGATTATGTCGAGACCCTGCCGAACGGCGGCGTGCGCCGCATCGAACGCTGGCGCGAGACCCTGCCGAATGGCGTCACCTACAACACCTTCAACCTGTATAATGGTAGCAAGGCGGACAATACCGGCGTCTACGAAGTGCCCGCCGGCCATTACTTCGCCATGGGTGACAATCGCGACGATTCGATCGACAGTCGCTTCCCGCCCGAAATCGGCGGTGTCGGCTTCGTGCCCGCGGAGAATCTGATCGGCCGCGCCGACCTGATCTTCTTCTCGTCCGATGGCAGCGCCGGCCTGTTCGAGCCGTGGAAATGGTTCGGGGCTATCCGCTTCAGCCGCATGATGCAAGTGATCCGGTGACGCCGATCGACACTTTTGAACAGGCCCTGGGCCATCGTTTCGCCGATCGCAGTCTGCTGACCAGGGCCCTCACGCACAAGAGTTTCGGCGCCGAGATCTCGAACGAGCGCCTCGAATTCCTGGGTGATCGGGTGCTCGGCATGGTCGTCGCGGAAACCCTCTATGCCGCACATCCGTCGTGGGAGGAAGGCGCGCTTGCCGTGCGCCTGAACGGCCTCGTCCGGCGCGAGACCCTAGCGCAGATCGCGGGCGAGATCGCGCTGGGCCGCGTGCTGCGCCTTGCCCGGGGCGAGGAAGAGCAAGGGGGGCGTGCCAAGCCCGCCATTCTCGCCGATGCCATGGAGGCGGTGATCGCCGCCGTCTATCTGGACGGGGGGCTGCCGGCCGCGCGCGGCATCGTCGCCCGGCTTTGGGCCGATTATTTCGCC
>JAQVKV010000025.1 GCA_028694545.1 Zavarzinia sp.
CACCGTCGCTTTCCTGGAAACCCCCGCCAATCCCACCCTCGACGTGATCGACATTGCCGCCGTCTGCGATCTGGCCCATGCGGCCGGTGCCCGAGTCGTCATCGACAATGTCTTCGCGACGCCGATCCTGCAGCGCCCCTTCGAGTTCGGCTGCGATGTCGTCGTCTATTCGGCGACCAAGCATATCGATGGTCAGGGCCGCTGCCTCGGCGGCGCCGTCCTGTGCCGGCGCGATTTCTTCGACCAGCACCTGAACCAGTACCTGCGCCACACCGGGCCCTCACTCTCGCCCTTCAACGCCTGGCTCCTGCTGAAAGGGCTGGAGACGCTGGAGTTGCGCGTGCTGCGCCATTGCGAGAACGCGCTCGCCGTCGCCCGCTTCCTCGACGAGGCGAAGGCGAAGGGACGGATCAGGAATGTCTCCTACCCGGGCCTTGCCTCCCATCCCCAGCATGAGCTGGCGCTGGCCCAGATGTCGGGCCATGGCGGCTCGATCGTCACCATCGAGGTCGAGGGTGGGCGCAAGGGCGCCTTCGCGTTCATGAATCGCCTGCGCCTGATCGATATTTCCAATAACCTCGGCGACTCGAAGACCCTGATCACCCACCCGGCCTCGACCACGCATCAGCGCCTGCCGGCACCGGAACGCGAGCATCTGGGGATCACGGAAGGCTTCATGCGCCTTTCGGTCGGACTTGAAGATGTGCGCGACCTGATCGACGATCTGGATCAGGCGATCGGCTGACGCCCGCGTAAACGCTATGTTTCCAGGCTCCCACTGGACTTTCGCCCGGTGGACAACAATATGACGAAGCGATGTACGACAAGACGACCCGCGCGATCCGTGTATCGGTAAGGCCCACCTTCCTCGAGGACCAGTCCTCGCCGGACGAAAATTATTACGTCTGGGCCTACCGGGTGCGCATCGAGAACCAGGGCGAGGAAACCGTACAGCTCCGGGATCGCTACTGGCGCATCACCGACGGTTTCGGCCGCGTGCAGGAAGTGCGCGGGCCGGGCGTCGTCGGCGAGCAGCCGGTGCTGAAGCCCGGGGAACGCTTCGAGTACACCAGCGGCACCCCGCTGGCGACACCGTCGGGCATCATGCTCGGCACCTATCGGATGGAAACGGACGCGGGCGAGTCCTTCGAGGTCGAGATTCCGGCCTTCTCGCTCGACAGTCCGCACCACCCGGTCCAGATCAACTGATCCCGCCTTCGGTAACCTGCGTAGAACGAAAGCGAACCGGCCGACAATCCTGATTGGGGCCCGGAAACACGGGGGGACCGCCCTCCGAACGAAAGGGAACAACGATAATGACCACAACCCCCACCATGAAGATCGCGGGCAGCGCCGGCGACAAGCCGAAGGGCGGCCGCGAGGCCAATCTCGTCCTCGGCAAGAACCGCACGGACCGGCCGACCCGGGAGGAAGCCGAATCCGCGATCCGCACCCTGCTGCTCTGGGCCGGCGACGATCCGGACCGCGAGGGCTTGGTGGACACCCCGGCCCGCGTCGCCCGCGCCTACGAGGAATTCTTCGCGGGCTATGACGCCGATCCGGTCGAGATGCTGAACCGCACCTTCGAGGAAGTCGAAGGCTACGACGAGATGATCGTGCTGAAGGACATCCGCCTGGAAAGCCATTGCGAGCACCACATGGTGCCGATCATCGGCAAGGCCCATGTCGCCTATCTGCCGAAGAACCGCGTCGTCGGCATTTCCAAGCTCGCCCGCGTCGTCGATGCCTATGCCAAGCGCTTCCAGGTTCAGGAAAAGCTGACGGCGCAGATCGCCAATTCGATCGACGAAGTGCTGCAGCCGCGTGGCGTCGCCGTGGTGATCGAGGCCCAGCACCAGTGCATGACCACGCGCGGCGTGCACAAGCCGGGCGTTTCCATGGTCACCTCACGCATGCTGGGCGCCTTCCGCCACGATCCGCTGACGCGCCGCGAATTCCTGACCATCATCGGCAATCCGGCCTCCAGCGTCGGCGCCTGATTTCCTGTATAGTGCTTGCGGAATCGCCCGCTCCCCGGGGGGAGCGGGCGAAAACGTTTGAAGGGACGGTTGCGAATGGTGGGTGAACGCGTGGATGCGATCGAGATGCTGCGCCGTCTGGTCGCCTTCGATACGACCAGCCGCAATTCCAACCTCGACCTCATCCATTTCATTCGCGACTATCTGGCCGGCCATGGCGTCGCCTGCGACCTCGTCCTCGACAAGGACCGGCGCAAGGCCAACCTCTATGCCACCCTCGGCCCGAAGAACGAAGGCGGCATCGTCCTGTCGGGCCATACGGACGTCGTGCCCATCGACGATCAGGACTGGCAGACCGATCCCTGGACACTGACCGAGAAGGACGGGCTGCTCTACGGCCGGGGTACCTGCGACATGAAGGGCTTCGTCGCCTGCTGCCTCGCCATGGTGCCGGACTTCCTCGAACGCGAACTGAAGGAACCGATCCACCTCGCCTTCTCCTATGACGAGGAGGTGGGCTGCCTCGGCGTTCATTCCCTGATCGCCCATGTCGTCGGCCACTACCCGACGCCCCGTCTCTGCCTCGTCGGCGAGCCGTCGATGATGCAGGTGGTCGACGCCCACAAGGGTATCCGCTCCTTCATCACAACGGTGACCGGGCTGGAAGCGCATTCGAGCGCCACCCATGTCGGCGTGAACGCCATCATGGTCGCCGCCGGCCTCATCCGCTTCCTGACGGAACTTGGCGAGGAACTGCGGGACCGGGGCGACGAGACCGGCCGCTTCACCCCGCCGTTCACCACCCTGTCGGTCGGCACGATCGAGGGCGGCACGGCGGTGAACATCATCCCGCGCCATTGCCGCTTCGTCTGGGAATACCGCGCCCTGCCCGGCACCGACGCGGAGGAACCCATCCGCCGCTTCGACGAATACGTGCGCAAGAAGGTTCTGCCGGCGATGCAGGCCAAGGCGCCCGGCATCGCCGACGTAGTCACCGTGCCGCGCTCGATCACGCCCGCCCTGCGCCCCGATCCCGGCTCCGCGGCCGAGACCCTGGCCAAGGCGCTGGCCGGCGTGAACGACACGCTGGCCGTCTCCTATGCGACGGAAGCGGGGATCTTCCAGGTGAACGGCATCCCGACCGTGGTCTGCGGCCCGGGCGACATCCTCCAGGCCCACCGCCCGAACGAATTCGTCGCCATCTCGCAGATCGATGCCTGCATGACCTTCCTCGGCAAGCTGGCCGATCGGGTCTGCGTGCGCTGAGGTTTGTGGGGGGTTACCCCCTCACCCCGGCCCTCTCCCCCAAGGGGGTGAGGGGGCCTGCCTCGCACTTCATTTCCCCCTCGCCCCTTGGGGGTGAGGGGGATGCCTCCATGGGGGAGCGCTTCACCGCCAGCGGCGATGCAGCCAGTTCCACTGGTCCGGACGGGCGCGCACCCATTCCTCGATGATCGCGGTCACCTTGGCAGTGATGGCGGTTTCGGCCGCCCTGGCGTCCGTCATCTCGTATTCGGCGGAGAAATCCAGCTCTTCCGTCATGTGGATGCGGAAGCGGCAGCCGTCCAGACGTTCGGCCCAGGCGCCATAGACCGGGCATTTGAAGCGCCGGGCGAGTTTGGCCAGCGTGGTCGCCGTCTTCGCCTCGCGCCCCATGAAGGGGACGGAAACGCCCCGGCTGAAGTGCTGGTCCACCAGCATGCCGAGATGGCCGCCGGATTCGAGTTCGCGCGCCGCCTGCAATGCCGCCTGATAGCCGGCCGGGATCAGGCGCCCCATGGCGGCACCCCGGATGTCGAGCAGGACTTTTTCGGCAATCGGATTGTTCGGCGCGCGGAACATGGCCGCCATGGGCAGTTCGAAATGGGCGGCGCCGGCGCCCAGC
Source organism: Zavarzinia sp. (assembly GCA_028694545.1). Lineage (GTDB taxonomy): Bacteria > Pseudomonadota > Alphaproteobacteria > Zavarziniales > Zavarziniaceae > Zavarzinia. The sequence goes on from JAQVKV010000025.1 coordinate 3,865, forward strand.
ACTTCCCAATTGCCGATATGGCCGGTGAAGATGATCGCCGGCTTGCCATCGTCGCGGATCTTCAGGAAGCGCTCACCGACGCCGGGATCAATCTCCACCCGCGTGCCGACGCCATCGGACTCCGGATCGAAATCCTTGGGCCAGAGGCTCTGCAGATGGGCGTATTCGGTGAAATAACGGCCGAAATTGTCCCACACACCACGAATGATCGCCTCGCGCTCGGCCACCGAAATGCCGGGATAGGCGGCCTCGATCTGGCGTCGGGCGACCTTCGATACGGCGATGCGCGGGCCAAGCCTGGTGGCGATATAGGCACCGACGGCGGAGGCCCGATCCGGCCCCAGCATCTTGCACAGGGCGATGACCAGATAGATCGCGGCCGCCTCGATCAGCCACTGCACGCGCAGCAGGGCGCGATACAGCCGCAATTTCGTCTTCAGCCACCAAGCACGCATGCGAAAGATCTCTCCAGTCCGGGCGGGCGGACCTTAAAGGTACTGGCACGAAGGTCAAGAACCGCGCATCAGCCCCCGGTGGCCAGGGGCTGGGCGGCGCTCTTCCGGCTGTGGCCGTAATAGCGCCAGATGACGAGGGCGGCGGTCGAGCGGTGCGGGGCCCAGCGCCGGCCGATTTCGTCCAGCGCCTTCGGGTCGGGCCGGCTTTCAAGCCCCATGAGGCGGCAGGCCCCCTCGGCCAGCGCAAGGTCGAGCGCTGGCCACAGGTCCGCCCGGCCAAGCGCGAACATGAGATAGATTTCCGCCGTCCAGCGCCCTATGCCCTTCACCGTGGTCAGCGCCGCGATCGCTTCCGCGTCGGCCATCGCCTCCACCGCGTCGAGATCGAGGGCGCCGCCCGCGATCGTCTCGGCCAATGCCCGGACATAGCGCGCCTTCGGCCGCGACAGGCCGAACTGGCGCAGGGCCTCCTCCTCGAAGCCGAGCACGGCTTGCGGCGTGGCGGCCCCGCCGAGACCCGTCTCCAGCCGGTTCCAGATGGCGGCGCCGGCCGCGACCGAGACCTGTTGTTCGACGATGATGCGGGCAAGGGCCGGAAAGCCCGGCTGGCGCACCCGGGGCGGCGGCGCCCCCGCCTCGTCGAGGGCGCGGCGCATGAAGCGGCACTTCCGCCGCAGCCGGTCGAGCGCGGTGTCGTGATCGACGGGCGCCCGCCGGCTCATGCGCAAAGCACCAGCAAGGCGGCCCCGGCAAGACACAGGAGCGCGGACACGACAAGCGGACGGAGATTCGGCGCGCTCACATTCAGCACGGCTTCGTTCGGGTTGGCGGGATTGTAGCGGACCTCGACCGAGGCCCCCATGGGCAGACCCTCGAGGAAGGCGCGAGCCTCGATCTCGCTCTCGAACAGGACCATGCGGTTGGACAGGCGGCTGCCGATATGGCGCTCACCCCCGGCCTGATAACGAAAGGCGACGGTGGGCAGATATACGCTGCGTTTCGCGAAACGGCACCAGCGCCATTCGGAATCGAGGCCGGTGACCGCCACCTTGCCCTCGGCGCGCGCCCAGCCGGCGCACGCCCGATAGCGCAGCCAGTCCCGCATCGCCACGAGGCCGAGCGCCAAGCCCGCCACCGCCAGCACGATCGCGCCGATCCAGGAAACCATGCCACTCCTCCGAATCCCGAAGCAGGCATCCTTGCCCGTGGCGCCCGCCCCTTCAACCGCCATGTGGGGCGAACATGGCACGCCGCCGCAATGGAGCATTCTCGCGCGGGGCCACTTCGGCGAGGATCGCCGGCCATGTCCGTCTCGACCGCCACCCCCGCCCTCCCCGAATCACGCAGCACCGTTCTCGGTGGCTTCGCCTTCGGCCTGGTCGGCGTCGCCATCTGGTCCGGCTGGTCGGTGCTGACCCGCATGGACATGCGGGGCGACATGGCGGTGACCGATCTCGTCGCCCTGCGCTTCGCCACCGCCGGACTCCTGCTGCTGCCCGTGCTGCTGCGCAAGGGCCTGCCCCTGCGCCGGATCGGCGTGCCGGGCGTGCTCGCCCTCGCCGCGGGTGCGGGCGCCCCCTATGTCCTGCTCGGCGCGGGAGGCCATGCCTTCGCCCCCGTATCCCATTCGGGCGTGCTCATCTGCTGTGGCGTGCCGCTGGTGACGGCGGCCCTGTCGCGCATCTTCTTCGGCGAGACCTTCACCCTCGCGCGTGGCATCGGCTATGGCCTGATCCTGCTGGCCGCCGTGGTGCTGATGGCTGAATCGGTGCTGGGCGGCGGCTTCGGCGGACAGGTCCTGATCGGGGACGTGATGTTCGTGGGCGGTGCCGTGCTCTGGGCCAGCTATACGGTGCTGGCACGGCATTTCGGCCTCGAACCCCTGCATTCGACGGCGATTGTCGCCGTCGTCTCGGCGGCACTCTATCTGCCGGTCTATGTCCTGCTGCTCGACCCCGGCATCGCCACCCTGTCTTGGCGGAGCATCGCGGTCCAGGCCGGCTTCCAGGGCATCATGACCTCGATCATCTCCCTGCTGACCTTCTCGATCGCGATCCGGCGCATCGGGGCCTCGCGCACGGCGGCGCTGTCGGCACTGGTGCCTGCGGCTTCCGTACTGCTTGCCATGCCCGTGCTCGACGAATGGCCGACGGCGCTCGAAACGGTGGGGATCGCGATCGGCACGGCCGGCGTCGCCCTGGCCAGCGGCGCGATCGCTCCGAAGCGCCTCAGCGCCGGGCGAGACCGGCGGTAACGAACCCGGCCAGGGTTGCCAGCACCGCTTCGGACGAGAGGTTGCTGCGCTCGGCGTGATAGGCCGCCTGTTCGACCATGCCGAGAAGGGCGTGGGCGATCAGTTCCGTGTTCAGGTCGGGGCGGATCTCCCCCTTGTCGATCCCCTCCTGCAGGGAGGCGGCGGTCAGCTTCGCCAGCCGGTCGCGCGGTCGGACGGTCGGCTCGTCCCCGCCCGGATCGATGATCGAAATGTCCATGAAGGCGGCCGCGATCACCTTGCGCTCGTTCGACTCGAAAGTGAGCGCCGCCTTCAACGTATTCAGGATACGCACGTCCCAGGGCTCTGGCCCGGTCAGGGGACCGATGATGGCCGCCTCGATCTCGGCGCAGGCTTCCTCGGCGAAAGCGAGGAAGATGTCCCGCTTGTCCGCGAAATGGAGATAGAAGGTGCCATTACCCACCTCCGCCTCGCGGGCGATGTCCTGCGGGCGGGTGGCGTGATAGCCCCTTTCGACGAAGAGGCGGCGGGCGGCCGCCAGCAGGCGGCGGCGGCTTTCACTGCGACGGCGCGCGCCGCGCGCGCCGGTCGTCTGATCGTCGGAAACATCAACCATGGCGGCATTTGGGGGCAGAGATGACAACATGTCAATCAGCGCGGGGCCCCGGTCAGTTCACCTGGCGGTCCCGCCCTTCCCAATAAGGCTTGCGCAATTCCCGTTTCAGCAGCTTGCCGGAAGCGTTGCGCGGCAAGGCCTCGACGAAGTCCACCGTCTTCGGCGCCTTGTAGGCGGCGATCCGCTGACGGGCGAAGGCGATGATGTCGGCGGGATCCGCGTCGCTCTCTGGTTTCAGCACGACGACGGCCTTCACCGCCTCGCCCCATTTCTCGTCCGGCACGCCGATCACCGCGACATCGGCGATGGCGGGATGGCCGAAGAGGGCGCTTTCCACCTCGGCCGGATAGATGTTCTCAGCGCCGGAGACAATCATGTCCTTCACCCGGTCGTGGATATAGACGTAACCGTCCGCATCCATGTAACCGGCATCGCCCGTATGCAGCCAGCCGTCGACCAGGGTCTTCTTCGTGTCCTCGGGACGGCGCCAGTAGCCGATCATGTTGAGGCCGGAGCGGATGACGATCTCGCCCACTTCCCCCGCCGGCATCTCCTTGCCCAGGGGATCGACGATCCGCACCTCGACGTCGGGCAACGGCCGGCCGCAGCTGCGCATGCGCGGATTGCCGGCGGGGTCATGGTCGGCTGGCGGCAGGCAGATGGTGGCGCCACAAGTCTCGGTCAGGCCGTAGCCCTGCACGAATTCGGCGGAGAACACCTTCATCGCCACCCGCAGCAGGTCGAGCGGGATGGGCGAGGCGCCATAGAGAATGGTGCGCAGGCTGGAGACATCGGTCGTCTTCGCCGCCGGATGCTGCACGAGGAGAAGCACGACGGCGGGCACGAAGAGGGCCCTTGTGATCTTCTCGCGCTCGATCAGGGCGAGAATGCGGGCCGGATCGACCTCGGGCAGCACGTGGATGGTGGCGCCGACCGTCAGCCCGAACATGCCCCAGTTCGAGCCCGCGACATGAAAGTTCGGCATGCACATGATGAGGCGCTCCGCCCCCGGCGCCCAGACCCCATAGGTGCCACGCTCCGCCGCCTTCATGGCTTCGAGCACATTGCCATTGGTCAGCATCACGCCTTTCGGATGCCCCGTGGTGCCCGAGGTATAGAGCTGGATCGCGACATCATCGGACCCGGTCGGCAGCATGGGGTCGGTCGCCGACGCGCCCCGCAGCCAGTCCTCGTAACCGATCCAGTCGCCCCGCCCCTCGCCCATCACGATGATGCGGCGCACGCGCGGCATCTCCGGCAGGATGGTTTCGAGCAGGGGCAGGAATTCCGGGCCGACCATCAGGACCTCGGCCTCGGCGTCATTGACGATATAGACGATTTCCGGCCCGGCCAGACGCCAGTTGATGGCGACGACGACCGCGTTCGCCTTGGTCGCGCCGACGTAGGTCTCGTAATACCAGTCGGAATTCTTGGCGAGAAAGACCACCCGGGCCCCGGGCCCCGCGCCATCGCGCAACAGGGCGTTCGCTACCTGCGAGCAACGGTCGTTCCACCGCGCATAGGTGGAGACCCGGCCCTCGAAGGCCAGCGCCGGCACATCCGGCCGCAGCCTGGCATGGTGGCGCGGAATATCCCCGACCGTGCGGATCAGCCCGTCCAGAACGGCCGTCGAACCCGAAAAACTGCCCCCATCCATGGCCTTTTCCTGTCCCTGTTTCCCCTCTCACCGGTCCGGTTGTCTCCCGATACGCGGTTCCCCGACCTATATGGAAGGGGAAGCCGGGAACGACAAGACCGGCCAAGGCGAGGACGGCGCCATCAACAGAGTGTTTCCGAAGGGGCGCCAGTTACCCCCTCACCCCCCCCCCTTGGGGAAGGGATGGGGTAAGGGGGATCCACGACCTCAGTTCACCCGGCGCTCGCGCCCGGCCCAATAGGGCTCGCGCAGTTCGCGCTTCAGGAGCTTGCCGGAAGCGTTGCGCGGCAGATAGTCGACGAAATCGACCGAACGCGGCACCTTGTAGCCGGCGATGCGGGTGCGGGCGAAGGCGATAATGTCATCGGCCGTGGCGCGGGCGTCGGGCTTCGGCACGACGACGGCCTTCACGGCCTCGCCCCATTTCTCGTCCGGCACGCCGATCACGGCGACGTCGGCGATGTCCGGATGGCCGAACAGGGCGCTTTCGATTTCCGCCGGATAGATGTTCTCGCCGCCGGAGACGATCATGTCCTTCACCCGGTCGTAGATGTAAAGGTAACCGTCCTCGTCCATGTAGCCGGCATCGCCGGTGCGCAGCCAGCCATCGCCGTCCATGGTCTTGGCCGTCGCGTCTTCCCGCTTCCAGTAGCCAGCCATGACGGCACGCGAGCGGGTGCAGATCTCGCCCACCTGGCGCGGCGGCACCGTATTGCCTTCCGCGTCGATCACCTTGATCTCGACGCCGACCTGCGCCTTGCCGGCGCCGCGCATGCGCTCGTTGCCGGCGGGATCGTGATCCTCGGCCGGGAGATAGGTGCACAGCCCGGTCGTCTCGGTCATGCCGTAGACCTGGACGAAGCCGCATTTGAACACGTCCATCGCCTTGCGCAGCAGATCGAGAGGAATGGGAGAGGCACCGTAGAGGATGAATTTCAGCGACGAGAAATCGGTCGTCGCGCAGGCCGGATGCTGCAGCAGGAAGAGCAGCACGGCCGGCACATAGAAGACCTTGGCGATCCTGTGCTCCTCGATCTGCTTCAGCACAAGGCCGGGGTCGAAATCCCGCGTGATCACCAGCTTCGAGCCCGCGTAGATGCCGAGAAAGGCGGAACCCGTGCCACCGATATGGAACAGGGGCATGGCCACCTGGGCAACATCGTCCGGGGTCCAGGTGGCCCAGTCCTCGGCGTTTTCCTCGCGCAAGGGGACATTGCCGAGGAAATTGTAGTGGGTGAGCATCACGCCCTTCGGATGCCCCGTGGTGCCGGAAGTGTACATCTGCAGGACCGCATCCTCGGGCGCGCTTTCGCCGTGGGGGTCTTCCGCATTGTCGAAGGGGGCGAGCCAGTCGGCGAAGCCGGGCCAGCCGCCGCCGGCCGGGCCCATGACGACGATCTTCCGCACCGTCTTCAGATCGCCACCGAAATAGCCCAGCGCCTCGACGAAATCGGGGCCGACGAAGAGCACCTCGGCCTCGGCGTCGTCGAGGATGAAGGTGATCTCGGGCGCTGCGAGGCGCCAGTTGACGGGAACGAGCACGGCGCCGACCTTGGCTGCGCCGAACAGCAGCACGAAGTAATCCGCCGCGTTCTTGTCGAGAACGGCGACCCGGCTGCCCTTGCTCACCCCTTCGGCCGCAAGCGCGGCGGCGCAGGCGGTCGAGGCCCGGTCCAGTTCGGCATAGGTGATCTGACGGTCACCCTCGACCAGCGCGACATGGTCGCCCCGCATCCTGGCATGCAGGCGCGGCACGTCGGCGAACGTCCGGATTTCCGGGTAATAGGCCATGCTTCTCTCCCCATCGCGCGGGCCTCAATCGGAACGGGCGCCGCGTCGTCTTTTGTTCCCGCCATCTTAGTGTCGGCCCCTGTGCCTCTCAAGTCGCGAAATCCCGATGCGGGACGCGTTCCACCGGCGCCGGGCTTGGTGTAAGCATGGCGAACCTCCGCGTGCGAGATCGCCATCATGCTCCGACTCCTGAAGCCTTTCCTTCTGCTGGCCCTCGCCCTCGTGCTCACATTTCTGGCCTGGCTCCTGCCCAATCTGCCGGTGCCGCTGGAGAAGCCCCATGCGGGCCTGATCGAAAGCGTGTCCTTCGCGCCCTTCCGGGGCGAACAGAGCCCGCTGACCGGCAACTACCCGGGGGACGGCGAGATCGTCGAGGCGCTGCAAGCCCTGGTCGGCCGGGTCAAGGGGGTCCGCCTCTATACCGCGCGGGAGGGCATGCAGACCGTACCGGCGGAAGCGCGGAGGCTGGGACTGAAGGTCTTCGCCGGCGCCTGGCTCGGCACAGTGCCGCATATCAATCAGGCCGAGATCGCAAGCCTGATCGAACTTGCCAATGCCTATCCCGAGACGATCGACCGGGTAATCGTCGGCAACGAGGTCCTGCTGCGCCGGGACCTACCGGTCGAGACACTGATCGAGCATATCCGCCGGGTGAAGGCGGCGGTGAAGCAACCCGTCACCTATGCCGATGTCTGGGAATTCTGGCTGAAGAATCCGCAACTGGCGGCCGAGGTGGATTTCATCACCATCCACATCCTGCCCTATTGG
>JAQVKV010000615.1 GCA_028694545.1 Zavarzinia sp.
GCCGAAAATCAGTGGTGGTGACCGCCCGCGCATGAACGGCCGCGTCCAGCCAGCCGAAGACTTCGCCGACGCCATCGCGGCGCTGACCCGCGCCCACGGCCTTCACCCATCGCCCTGAGGGGCTGGTTAGCGTTCAGGCCGCACCCTGTCGCCGGTTCACGGCCAGGGCGAAGAGGAGACCGCCCCCGACGAAGAGCGGGAAGGAAACGAGGCTGCCGCGCTTCAAATAATCGATCATGCGCTCGATCAGACGGCCCAGTCCGTCCGGATCGCCATGATCACTGAGCACGGCGAAGATGAAATGGCCGATGAACAGCGCGAGCACCCCGACACCGACGCCCTGGTGGAGACGAACCGGCCGCCCCCGGTTGATGGCCAGCACGGCAAGGGCCGGGACCAGCCCCCCGATGCCGGCACCGACAAGGGTGGCAAGATCGTGCCTGCCGAAGACACTGTTCGACTTCAGGACCTCCGCCGCCCCGAAAGCGACCAGCGCGAGGACAAGGCCGAAAACCAGAGGGAACAGGATCAGGCGCATCGCGGATCATCCTTCCACGGCTGCGGGCACGCGGCGCCACAACCGGCTGGCCATGCCGTAGACGACGGCGAAACTGACGCCGATGGGTATCGTGTAGAAGCCGGTCAGGAACAGGCCGAACATGGCGAAGCCGAGCCCCGCCCCCAGCATCTGTCCGGGATCCGGCCCGACGTCGATGCCGACGAAGACGGCAAGAACGAGCGCGCCGAGCACGTAGGCCGCGACGACGGCGATAGCCCCGGCGGCAGCGGCCATACCGAGATGCACGGGCCCCGCCAGCGCGACCACCAGACGCCAGACGGCCGCCGCCGAAACACCCGCAACCCCAACCAGCCAGAACAGGAATGTCGGATCGCCGCTGTCCCGCAAGCCTGAGACGGCCCCCGCCACCACGGCGGCGAGCAGGCCGAAACCAAGGCTTTCGAGACTATGGCCAAGACGGGTCATGGCCCGATCATGCCATGAAACCGCCATGGGCGGTGTGAGCCCTGTCTCCGGATCGGAGAGGCTTCAGGCCCCCCGCGAGGGTCGCCAGCCGGACGAAAGCTTGCGGACGATGACGCCGGCGGCAATGCCGACCGGCCAGGCGACCACCATCGCATAGGCGATACCGCCGACGAAACTCTGGAACACGGTAAGCGCCCCACCCCCCGCCCGGAGGCTCTCGATCAGGGCATAGGCGAACCAGCCGGCGAGGGCTGCGGCCAGGGCCGCGACGAAGATCGTGCCATTGTCGATCGTGCCCCGGCGCGGCGCGATGGCAAACCAGCAGCCCATGGCGATGACGAAGCCAAGGGCGATATAGGGCAAGGCCTGGGCCGGGCTTTTCAGGAACAGGGCAACGAGCCCGAAGAGAAAGCCGAAGCAGAGGGCTTCAAGGCCGCGCAGGCGCGTGGCGATGCGGCTGCGCGGACCGAAGACCCGGCCCCGCCCGGCCCCGGGGGCCGGACGGTCGGGCTGTTGCCGGCGCGGGCGGAAGGGGATGATCTCCGCGCCCGAGGATTCGGGCCGGCCGGCATCCGGCGGATCGGTTTCGTCGGGTTGCCGGCCGGTCATGGTCACATCTGCCTTGTGCCGCCGTTGACGCCGAGCGCCGCCTCACGGATCGCTTCCATCTCGGTCGGGTGGGCGTGGGAGGTGCGGGCCAGATCCTCGGCCGCGCCGCCGAACTCCATGGCGGTCACGACCTCGGCGATCATGTTGCCGGCATCGGCGCCGATGATATGGGCGCCGAGGATGCGGTCGGTCGCGGCGTCCGCGATCACCTTCACGAAGCCTTCGGTCTGGGCATTCGCCTTGGCGCGGGCATTCGCCGTGAAGGGGAACTTGCCGATCTTATAGGCGACGCCTGCGGCCTTCAGGCTTTCCTCGGTCGCGCCCACGCTGGCGATTTCCGGCATGGTGTAGATGATGCCGGGGATCGATTCGTAATTCACGTGGCCGTGCTGGCCGGCCATGATCTCGACTGCCGCGACCCCCTCTTCCTCGGCCTTGTGGGCGAGCATGAGGCCGCCGATGACGTCACCGACCGCATAGATGTGGCCGACGTTGGTGGCGTAATGGGCATCGACCGGAATGAAGCCGCGATCGGTCACCTGGACCCCCGCCGCATCGAGGCCGAGACCATCCGTATAGGGCCGGCGGCCGACGGCCACGAGGACGATGTCGGCCTCCAGCGTCTTCGCTTCGCCGCCGTCGCGGGGTTCCACCGTGACGGTCGCGCCCTTCTTGCCCGGCTTCACGCTGGTCACCTTGTGGGACAGCATGAATTCGAAGCCCTGCTTGCCGAGGATGCGCTGGAAGTTTTTCGATACCTCGCCATCCATGGCGGGGGTCACGCGATCGAGGAATTCGACCACCGTCACCTCGGCACCGAGGCGACGCCAGACCGAGCCGAGTTCGAGACCGATGACGCCGCCGCCGATCACGATCAGCTTGCCCGGCACCTTCGCGAGCGAGAGGGCACCAGTGGACGAAACCACGGTCTTCTCGTCGATCTCGATCCCCGGCAGGGAGGAGACGTCGGACCCGGTGGCGATCAGGGTGCGGGCCGCCTTGATCTCCTTCACGGAACCGTCGTTGGCCGTGACCTCGATGGTATCGGCCGACTTTAAACGGCCGGCGCCGACCAT
>JAQVKV010000616.1 GCA_028694545.1 Zavarzinia sp.
GACCGAAGACCAGAGCCGCTGGATCCACGCCCCCGCCTCGGCCGACGGCCTGGCCGAGCTGCTGCTCCAGTTTCCGCACGCGACGATCGTCGCCGGCGCGACCGACGTCGGGCTGTGGCTGACCAAGCACCTGAAGCGACCCGATCCCCTGATCTGGCTCGGCCGCGCCGGCGACCTCGCGACCATTACCGAGACGGCAAGCGAAATCACCATCGGCGCCGGCGTCACCTATTCGGAGGCGCTTGCCCACCTGTCCTGGACATGGGCCGATTTCGGTGCCGTGGTGCGGCGCATCGGCTCCACCCAGATCCGCAACGCCGGCACCATCGGCGGCAATGTCGCCAACGGCTCGCCGATCGGGGATACGCCGCCCATGCTGATCGCGCTCGGTGCGCGCCTGCACCTGCGCAAGGGGCGCGCCCGCCGCGTGATCCCGATCGAGGATTTCTTCATCGAATACGGCAAGCAGGATCGCGAGCCGGGTGAATTCGTCGAGGCGATCACCATCCCGCGTCCTGCGCCGGGCCAGCTCTTCAAGGCCTACAAGGTCTCGAAACGCTTCGATCAGGACATTTCGGCGGTCATGGGGGCCATTTCCCTGTTCATGGATGATGGCCGCGTGGTCAATGCGCGTATCGCCTTCGGTGGCATGGCGGGCACGCCGAAACGCAGTCCCTCGGCGGAAGCCGCCCTGATCGGGCACACCCTGGACGAAGCCGCTTTCGATACCGCCATGCGGGCGCTCGCCATCGACTTCAAGCCGCTGACCGACATGCGCGCCTCCGCCGCCTACCGGCTGAAGGTCGCGCAAAACCTGCTGAAACGCTTCTATTTCGAGGTGACGGACCACAACGTCGCGACGCGCCTGTGGGACAAGCGGGGAGTGCAAGATGACGCCCGTTGAAAGTGCGGTCCACCGCGACGCAAAGCACGACAGCGCCGCCCGCCACGTCACGGGTGCCGCCCCCTATATCGACGACGTTCCCGAACTGCCGGGCACGCTGCATATCGCCTTCGGCCTGTCGGAGCGGGCGCATGCGCGCATCACCACCATGGACCTGTCGGCGGTCCGGGCCTTTCCCGGTGTCGTCCTCGTGCTGACCGCCGCCGACATGCCTCCAGGTGCGGATCTCAGCCCGGTGCATGCCCATGACGAACCGATCCTGGCCGCCGAGACAGTCGAATTCCACGGCCACCCGATCTTCGTCGTCGCGGCCGAGACACGGGACGCGGCCCGCCGTGCGGCCCGCCTCGGCAAGGTTACCTACGAGGATCTGAACACCTTCATCGACATCGACGCGGCCCGCCACCCGGGCCGGACCGTGGTCACGCCGATGACCCTGAACCGGGGCGATGCCGCCGCGGGCCTCGCCGGGGCTTCCCATGTGGTCAAGGGCCGCGTCATCGTCGGCGGGCAGGAGCACTTCTACCTGGAGAGCCAGATCGCCATGGCAATTCCGGGCGAAGGCGACGAGATCAAGGTCCTGTCCTCCACCCAGCATCCGACCGAGATCCAGCACATGGTGGCGGAGACCCTGGGGCTGCCGCTCAATCTCGTGACGGTCGAGATGCGGCGCATGGGCGGGGGCTTCGGCGGCAAGGAGACCAGCGGCAACATCTTCGCGGCCCTCGCCGCCCTGATCGCGCGACGGACGGGCCGCCCGGCCAAGTTCCGGCCCGACCGCGACGACGACATGATCGTGACCGGCAAGCGCCACGATTTCGAGATCGACTACCGCGTCGGCTTCGACGATGAGGGGGTCGTCCTCGGCATCGAGGGGACTTTCGCGGCGCGCTGCGGCTATTCCGCCGACCTCTCGGGCCCGATCACGGATCGCGCCCTGTTCCATGCCGACAATACCTATTACTATCCCGCCGCCCGTTTCGTTTCCCTGCCGCTGAAGACCAACACGGTCTCCAACTGCGCCTTCCGGGGCTTCGGCGGGCCGCAGGGGGTGGCGCTGGCCGAACGGGTGATGGACGAGATCGCCTACACCCTTGGCCTCGACCCGCTCGAGGTGCGCAAGCGCAACCTCTACGGCACCGACACGCGCAACGTCACGCCCTATCACCAGACGGTGGAAGACAATGTGGCGCCGCGCCTGATCGCCGAACTCGAGGCGAAGGCGGATTACGCCGCGCGCAAGGCCGAGATCCGCAAGGCCAATGCGGAAAGCCCGGTGATCAAGCGCGGCATTGCCCTGACGCCGGTGAAATTCGGCATCTCCTTCACCGCGACCCAATACAATCAGGCCGGCGCCCTCGTGCATGTCTACACCGATGGCTCCGTCATGCTGAACCACGGCGGCACCGAAATGGGCCAGGGCCTGCATGTGAAGGTTTCGCAGGTCGTCGCCAATGAATTCGGGCTGGACGTCACGGCCGTGCGCATCAGCGCGACCGATACTTCCAAGGTACCGAACACCTCGGCCACCGCCGCCTCCTCGGGCTCGGACCTGAACGGCATGGCGGCGCAGGCGGCGGCGCGCCAGATCCGCGAGAGGCTGACCGCCTTCGCCGCCGAACGCTGGCAGGTGCCCGCCGAAAGCGTGCGCTTCGCGAGTGGCATGGTGAGCCTCGGCGCCGAGACCCTGAGCTTCGCCGACTTCGTGAAGCAGGCCTACAATGCCCGCATCCAGCTTTCGGCCGCCGGCTTCTACAAGA
>JAQVKV010000617.1 GCA_028694545.1 Zavarzinia sp.
GGGTAGAGCGAATAGGCGGCGCCCAGGATCAGGCCCGTGGCGGCCAGGAAGGTCGCCGTCGTGCTCGTCTTGAAGGTGCCGACCATGATCAGGAATTCACCGACGAAGCCCGAAGTGCCCGGCAGGCCGACGGTCGCCATGGTGAACAGCATGAAGACGAAGGCATAGACCGGCATGCGGTTCACGAGGCCGCCGTAGCGCGCGATCTCGCGGGTGTGCAGCCGGTCGTAGACGACGCCGACGCAGAGGAACAGCGCACCCGAGACGATGCCGTGGCTGATCATCTGGATGATCGCGCCCTGCAGCCCCTGCTCGGTGAAGGAGAAGGTGCCCAGCGTGATGAAGCCCATATGGGCGACCGACGAATAGGCGATCAGCTTCTTCATGTCTTCCTGCACGAGGGCGACCAGCGACGTATAGACGATCGCGACCACCGACAGGCCGAGCATGAGCGGCGTGAAATAGATCGACGCTTCCGGGAACATGGGCAGCGAGAAACGGATGAAACCGTAGCCGCCCATCTTCAGCAGGACACCGGCCAGGATGACCGAACCCGCCGTCGGCGCTTCCACGTGGGCATCCGGCAGCCAGGTATGCACCGGCCACATCGGCACCTTCACCGCGAAGGAGGCGAAGAAGGCCAGCCACAGCCAGTACTGCATGTCGACGGGGAAATTGTAGTTGATCAGCGCGACCACGTCGGTCGTGCCCACCTGCAGATAGATCGCGATGATCGCGAGCAGCATGAGCAGCGAGCCGAGCAGCGTGTAGAGAAAGAACTTGAAGGTCGCGTAGATCCGCCGCGGCCCGCCCCAGATGCCGATGATCAGGAACATCGGAATGAGGCCGGCCTCGAAGAACAGGTAGAACAGCACCATGTCCAGGGCACAAAAGACGCCGATCATCAGCGTCTCGAGCACCAGGAAGGCGACCATATATTCCTTCACTCGCTTGGTGATCACGTCGGAGGCGAGGATCGCCAGCGGCATCAGGAAGGTGGTCAGGATGACGAAGAGAACCGAAATCCCGTCGACACCCATGTGATAGGTGATCGTGTCGCCGATCCAGGCCGTCTTCTCCTCGAACTGGAACGCGGCCGTTCCGTTCTCGAAGCCCGCCCAGATGAGCAGCGATACGAGGAAGGTCACGATCGTCGTGATCAGGGCGATCCGACGAATGTTCTGGTCGACCGCCTCGCCCTCGCCCCGCGTCAGCAGGATGAGGACGGCACCGACGAGCGGCAGAAAGGTGGTGACCGAAAGGATGGGCCACCCCATGGCCAGGTCCGCGATCATGGCGTCACGCCCATTCGATAGATGTACCAGGTAACAAGCACCGCCACGCCGATCAGCATGACGAAGGCATAGTGATAGAGGTAGCCGGACTGGAGCCGCACGGCGCGCCGCGCGACGTCGAGCACCCGGGCCGAGATCCCGTTCGGGCCGAGCCCGTCGATGATCTTGCCGTCACCGCCCTTCCAGAACAGCTTGCCAATCGCCCAGGCCCCCCTCACGAACACCAGATTGTAGAGTTCGTCGAAGTACCATTTGTTCAGCAGGAACGCATAGAGTTCCTTGTTGGTCTTGGCGAGCGCCACCGGGATGCGCGGCTTCAGGATGTAGAACCAGAAGGCGATCAGGATGCCGAGGACGGTCGCGACCAGCGGCGCCAGCTTCACCCATTCGGGCACGTGGTGCGCATGCTCGATGACCTCGTTGTGCTCGCCGACGAAGATCGCGCCGTTCCAGAAGGCTTCGCGCGCCTCGCCCACGAAGCTGTCGTAGAAGTACCAGCCCGAGAACACGGCGCCGACCGCGAGGAGCGCCAGCGGCAGCAGCATCACCAGCGGGCTCTCGTGCGGGGTGTGGCCGTGATCGTCGTGGCCGTGGCCGTCATGCGCGTGACCATGATCGTCATGGCCATGGCCGCCCCAGTGCTTCTCGCCGTGGAAGGTCATGAACAGCAGGCGCCACGAGTAGAAGGCGGTCATGGCAGCGGCCAGCACGCCCAGGGTGAAGGCATAGTTGCCGACCCCCGAATGCGCCGAATAGGCCACTTCGATGATCATGTCCTTCGAGTAGAAGCCCGCGAAGAAGGGCACGCCGGCCAGCGCCAGATTGCCGATCCACATCATCGCATAGGTGAACTTGATGTACTTCCAGGTACCGCCCATGTTCCGCATGTCCTGCTCGTGGTGCATCGCATGGATGACCGAGCCGGCCCCGAGGAACAGCAGCGCCTTGAAGAAGGCGTGGGTGAAGAGGTGGAATACCGCCGCCTCATAGGCGCCGACACCCGCCGCGAAGAACATGTAGCCGAGCTGCGAGCAGGTCGAATAGGCGATCACCCGCTTGATGTCGTTCTGCACGAGGCCGACGGTCGCCGCGAAGAAGGCCGTGCTGGCGCCGACGATCGTCACAACCTCGAGGGCGACGGGCGAGAATTCGAACAGGGGCGAGCAGCGCGCGACGAGGAAGACGCCGGCGGTCACCATGGTCGCGGCGTGGATGAGGGCCGAGACCGGGGTCGGGCCTTCCATCGCGTCCGGCAGCCAGGTGTGCAGGCCGAGCTGCGCCGACTTGCCCATGCAGCCGACGAAGAGCAGCAGGCAGATCGTCGTCACGATGTCGACGTCGTAGCCGAGGAAGCTGAAGGTCTTGCC
>JAQVKV010000618.1 GCA_028694545.1 Zavarzinia sp.
AAACCGCCCCCGCCCTCGACTATCTGGCGAAGAGCCCGGCCACGAAGCGCCGCAAGGTCGCGGCCTGAAGCGGCCGTCAGTCCAAGCCTCCCCCCTCACTCCAGCCCTCTCCCCCAAGGGGGCGAGGGAGTCGATGGCGTGCGAGGCAGGCCCCCTCGCCCCCTTCAGGGGGAGAGGGCCGGGGTGAGGGGGTAATCCTCTGTGTCACTCGGCCTTGGCCACCAGCCGCCACTTGTGCAGCAATGGCTCGGTATAGCCGCCCGGCTGCTCGCGGCCCTTGAACACGAGATCCTCGGCGGCCTTGAAGGCGACCGAATGGTCGAAATCCGGGGCCATCGGCTTGTAGAGCGGATCGCCCGCGTTCTGCCGGTCCACCACCACGGCCATGCGGCGGAAGGTGTCGTTCACCTGCTTCTCGGTGACGATGCCGTGGTAGAGCCAGTTCGCCATGTGCTGGCTCGAGATGCGCAGCGTCGCCCGGTCTTCCATCAGGCCGACATCGTCGATATCCGGCACCTTGGAACAGCCCACACCCTGCTCGATCCAGCGCACGACATAGCCGAGGATGCCTTGCGCGTTATTGGCCAGTTCGGCCTGGATCTCGTCCGGCGACCAATTGGTGTCCTTGGCGACCGGGATGGTCAGCAGGGCATCGGACAGGTCTTCAGACTGGCCTTCGAGGCCGACCTGGATCTCGGCCACGTCGACCTCGTGGTAGTGCAGCGCATGCAACGTGGCGGCGGTCGGCGACGGCACCCAGGCGGTATTGGCGCCCGCCTTGGGGTGGCCGATCTTCTGCTTCAGCATTTCGGCCATCAGGTCCGGCATGGCCCACATGCCCTTGCCGATCTGCGCCTTGCCGCGCAAGCCGCAGGCGAGCCCGGTGAGGACATTGTTCCGCTCGTAGGCCGCGATCCAGGTCGTCGACTTCATGGCGCCCTTGCGCACCATGGGGCCGGCTTCCATCGAGGTGTGGATCTCGTCCCCGGTGCGGTCCAGGAAGCCGGTGTTGATGAAGGCGACGCGATGCTTCGCCGCCGCGATACAGGCCGCGAGGTTCAGGGTCGTGCGGCGTTCCTCGTCCATGATGCCGAGCTTCACCGTGTAACGCGGCAGGCCGACGATATCCTCGGCCCGGGCGAACATCTCGTCGGCGAAGGCGACCTCGTCCGGCCCGTGCATCTTCGGCTTCACGATATAGACGGACCCCGCGCGGGAATTGCGCAAGGGCCCGGCGCCGAGCAGGTCGTGTTTCGCGATCATCACCGTGATCGCCGCGTCCATGATGCCTTCCGGGATCTCGCCGCCATCTTCCAGCAGGATCGCCGGATTGGTCATGAGATGGCCGACGTTGCGCACGAACATCAGCGAACGCCCGTGCAGGGAAAAGTCCGTGCCGTCTGGCGCCGTATAGGCGCGGTCCGGGTTCATGGCGCGGATGAAGCTGCGACCGCCCTTGCTCACCTCTTCGGTCAGCGTGCCCTTCATCAGGCCGAGCCAATGGCCATAGGCCACCACCTTGTCCTCGGCGTCGACTGCGGCGACCGAATCCTCGCAGTCCATGATGGTGGTCAGCGCCGCTTCCATCAGAAGATCCTTGATCCCGGCGGGATCGCTCTTGCCGATCGGATGCTCGCGGTCGATCTGGATCTCGATGTGGAGGCCGTGGTTGGACAGCAGGAAGGCCGTCGGTGCCGAGGCCGACCCCGCAAAGCCTACGAACTGGCTGGGATCCGCAAGACCGATCGCGCCATCGCCCATGATCGCGACGAGCACACCACCCTCGATGGCATAGCCCCGCGTGTCGCGATGGCTGCCGCCGGCCAACGGCGCCGCCGTGTCGAGGACGTCGCGGGCGAAGGCGATCACCTTCTCGCCCCGCGTCGGGTTGTAGCCCGCCCCCTTCTCGGCCCCGCCATCCTCCGGAATGGCATCCGTGCCATAGAGCGCGTCGTAAAGGCTGCCCCAGCGGGCATTGACCGCGTTCAGGGCATAGCGCGCGTTCATCACCGGCACGACGAGCTGGGGCCCGGCCTGGGCCGAGATCTCGCTGTCGATCTTCGACGTCTCAATCGAAAAGGGTGCCGGTGCCGGCACCAGATAGCCAATCTCGGCCAGGAACGCCTTATAGGTGGCGCGATCGCCGACACCATAATCCCGGTGCCAGTCGTCGATCATGGTCTGCAAGGCGTGCCGGCGCTCCAGCAGGGCCCGGTTCTTCGGTGCGAGGTCATGAACCATGGCGTCGAACCCGGCCCAGAAGGCGGCCGGCTCGATCCCGGTGCCCGGCAGGGCCTCGGTCTCAATGAAATGCGCCAGGCTTTCCGCGACCTGGAGGCGGTTGCGGGCAACGCGAACGGTCATGGCCCCCTCCCGTCTCAGAGGCCGAGCGCGGCGATGCCGGCCTTGGCGATCTGCGCGTCCTCGACGGATTTCACGCCCGAAACGCCAACCGCGGCCACGCATTGCCCCTCGACCATGACCGGCACGCCGCCTTCAAGCAGGCCGGCCACCACGGGGGCCGACAGGAAGGAAACCCGGCCGCCGTTGATCATGTCTTCATAGATCCGGCTCTCGCGCCGGCCGAGCGCCGCCGTGCGCGCCTTCTCGACCGCGATCTGGGCGCTGACGGGCGGGCAGTCGTCGAGACGGACGAGGCCCA
>JAQVKV010000619.1 GCA_028694545.1 Zavarzinia sp.
TGTGGGTGATCATCGTCTTCGTGATGATCCACGTCTATGCGGCGATCCGCGAGGACATCATGTCCCGCCAGTCGATCGTCTCGACCATGATCTCGGGCACCCGCACCTTCAAGGACGACGACCCGGAATAGGCTTTCCCCGCCCGGCTCCCGGGCCGACTGGAAAGGGCGCGGTTCGGGGACCGCGCCCTTCTTTTTGGAAACTCGTCTTCCGAATTTTCTGTCATATTGGAAGGTATCTTTCCGATTGGTGGGCAAGGTGATTAGCCTTTCCCTGCCGATCCGCCGTTCTCCGGTCTTGGCACGGTTCCTGCTGTTCCTTCTTCACGCCACCCGCAAAGGGGGCAAGGGCGACGACAAGATCGCCCGAACAGGGAAGGGGAAAGGGCATGAGGGCCGCTGACAGGATCCTGGTCCTTGGGATCGGCAATATTCTCTGGGCCGACGAAGGTTTTGGCGTCCGCGCCGTCGAGGCGCTGGATCGCGACTTCGCGCTGCCGGATGCGGTGAGCGTCATGGATGGCGGCACGCAGGGCCTCTACCTCCTGCCGCATCTCGAGGATCTCGACGCGCTGATCATCGTCGACGCCATCGACTATGGTCTGGAACCTGGCTCGTTCCGTACCCTGCGCGGCAACGACGTGCCGGCTTTCCTCGGCGCCCACAAGATGAGCCTGCATCAGACCGGCTTTCAGGATGTGCTGGCGACGGCGCGGCTGATGGGCCGCTGCCCGCGCGATCTCGTCCTCATCGGGGTACAGCCCGCCGTCCTCGACGATTATGGCGGCGGCCTGACCGATGTCGTCGCGGCCAGGGTTCAGCCGGCTGTCGATGCCGTGCTTTCCGTGCTGCGGGACGAATACGGCATTGTCGCCGAACGGCGCGTGGCCGGGGGCGGTGATCTGGTCGATCCGCGCCTCTCGCGTGAAGCTTACGAATCCGGCCGCCCCAGCGCCGAAGCCGCCTGCCGCATCGGCGATCCCCGCGTGCTCGGCCTTTCCGCCTGAGCCCGGAGTCCGCCATGTGCATCGCGACCCCCATGCGGCTGGATGCCGTCCAGGGCATCCGTGGTCTCGCCGCCGGTGCGGCGGTGGACCTCACCCTGGTGCCCGACGCGGCCGCCGGCGATTGGGTCCTCGTCTTCCTGGGCGCCGCGCGCCGCCGTCTGGACGAGGAGGAGGCGGGCCGGATCCTCGCGGCCCTCGAGGGTCTTGCCGCCGCCATGCGGGGCGAGGCGGCCGATCTGGACCAGCTCTTCGCCGATCTCGCCGACCGCGAACCCACCCTGCCACCCCACCTGGAAGCGGCCCGTGCCGCCGGATTGAAGGATGCCTGACATGGCGGAAACTCCTAGGGCGGAAACTCCCATGGCGGAAGCCCCAACCTTGCCCCCGCTCGTCGCGAAGCTTACCGCCGAACGCGGCATGCCCCTGCTCGGCGAAGAGGACGCCGGCGCGCTCGCCGCTGGTGGTGGTGAATGGCTGATCTTCCTGCCCGGCCATGGTCAGAACCATGCCGAGACTGCGGATGTCGCCGTCATCCTGCCCGAATTGCTCGGCGTCTTTCGCGGACGGCTGAAGGCGGCGGTGGCGGGTCCCGCGCTCGAGAAACTGCTGCGCCGGCGGCTGGACGGCATCGCCCTGCCGGCGCTCGTCGCCGTGCGCGGGCACGAATTGCTCGGCTCCGTCTCCCGCGTGCAGGACTGGCACGATTACATCGAAACCATCCGTGGCCTGTTCGACGGCACCCGCATCGCCGCCGGCTCCACCGCCATCCAGTGAGGTCAGCATGAGCGGCAATCTGATCGGCCTGACCCGGCCCCCCGTCGGCTACGGCCCCGGCAGCCAGCCCGAGGATATCGAGGGCGGCGACGGTCTCAATTACCTGTCCATGCCGAAGGACATGCAGGTCTATGCCCCCCATCTGCCCGAGGTGGCCGATCCGGCTTCCGTCGCCGCCGGCCTCGCCCGGCTGGACGCGCTGCACGAAGGCCTGAAGCATCCCCCCTTCTCCCTGTCCCTCGACGATCTCGCCGGTGCCGACCGCGCCCTGATCGACGAGGCGCTGGGCGAGGGCGAGGTATCGGCCGTGGTGACCGGCCCGGACGAGCGCATCGAGATCCAGGAATCGACACTCGCCGGCGTCTGGCGCCTGCGCCTGCACGGGCGCGGCGGGCGCCTGAGCGAAAGGCTGGAAGTCGGCGGTTTCCCCGCCATGGCCGTGGAGCGTGCCTTTCCCGGCCGGCGCCGCGACATCGCCGCCCTTCTGGCGGCACCGCCGCCGGGCGTGATCAACGCGCTCTCGATCCTCTCCGAACTCGATTTCCGCAGCGAGACTTACGAGCCGGGCATGCTGCCCCATGTCGTCAACCTGTCCCTCCTGCCCCATTCGCCGGAAGACATGGCTTTCATCGCCGAGGCGCTGGGCCAGGGAGCGACGACGATCCTGTCGCGTGGCTATGGCAATTGCCGGATCACGGCGACCGCGCTCCAGAATGTCTGGCTGGTCCGCTACTATAATTCGGTCGACACGCTGATCCTCGACACGATCGAGGTTACGGCGTTGCCGGAAGTGGCCATGGCCGCGATCGAGGATATCGCCGACAGCGCCGAACGCCTGGGCGAGATCATCGCCGCTATTCGCTGATGAGGGAGGG
>JAQVKV010000620.1 GCA_028694545.1 Zavarzinia sp.
CCAAGGCCACCGATCATCCCGCCTTCAAGCACATTCCCGGGAGCCGCGAAGAAGCCTATCTCTCCTTACTCGCCGTGCCGATTCAGCGGAAAATGAATCCCGTCGGCGTGATCGTCGTCCAGGATCCCCAGTGGAATTACTTCACCCCCAACGACGTCCAGGCTCTCCGCGTCATTTCCTCCCAGCTGGCCGGCGTGATCGAAAACGCCCATCTGCTCATGCGCCTCCACGGCGCCCCGGAGACCGAAACCGCTGCCACGTCCGAGGCCCCGTTCTTCGGCGACAACGCTCTGGAGAGCGGCACCCATTGCATTCGCGGCAAGGGGGCTTCCGGCCGGATGGGCATGGGGCTGTCCACTCGCATCGGCCAGTACCTTGCCCAGAATCCCGCCGACTATCTCTGCCCCCTCGGCCTGACCGAGGCGGATTTCGACCGCGCCATCGAACTGACCGAACGCCAGCTCATGGATCTTCAGGGCCGGCTCGAAGACAAGCTCCAGGACGCCGCCTCCATGATTTTCGGCGCCCATGTGCTGATGCTCAAGGACGAAGCCTTTTCCGGAGAAATCCGCCAGAAGATCCGGGCCGGCAAAAACCCCTGGACCGCCATTCTGGACGAAGTCCGCCACTATGCCGAGCTGTTCGGCAGCAGCCCCAATCCCGCCATGCGCGAAAAAGTTCTCGATGTCGAGGATCTGGGCCACCGCCTGCTGTACAACCTCGCACCGCCCTCCATCGAAAGCGCCAGTCCGGACTATTCCGGCCAGATCGTCATTGCCGAGGAACTCCTGCCCTCGGATATCCTCAAGCTGGCGACGGAAGGCGCCGCCGGCCTCATCCTGCTGGGCGGCGGCCAGCACTCCCACGTGGCCATTCTTGCCAACGCCCTCCAGATTCCCCTGGTGATTGTGTCCGACCGCCGCCTCCTCAGCCTTCCCGAGCACACCCCTCTGCTGCTCGACGGCAAAGACGGCCAGGTCGTGGTCCGCCCCGGCCCCGAAGCCATCAAGACCATGCAGGACATCGTTCGCGCGCTGGCCGATTCCGAGCGCCTGGCCGGTGAAGTCCGGCCCGAGACCCGCACCCGCGACGGCGTGGAAATCCGCCTGATGGCCAATCTGAACCTGATCACCGAACTCGATGTCGCCCTGCGGGTCAAGGCCAGCGGCATCGGGCTGTACCGCACCGAGTTTCCTTTCATCGTCCGCAGCACCTTCCCGACCGAGGAAGAGCAGTACCAGGGATACCGGGGGGTGCTTGAACGAATGGACGGCCGGCCGGTCGTCTTCCGCACCCTCGACATCGGAGGGGACAAGGCCTTGTCTTATTTTCCCGTCGGACACGAAAACAATCCCTTCCTCGGCCTGCGCGCCCTCCGATTCACGCTGCGCAACCCCGAGATTTTCAAGCAGCAGCTCCGCGCCCTTCTCCGGGCGGCTCATGATCATCCGGAAGCCCGGATCATGTTCCCGATGGTCGCCTCCCTTGATGAATTCATGGGCGCGCGGGAGATCGCCTGCAAATGCCGTGACGAACTCGCCCGCGAAGGCATTCCCCACCGGCTGCCGGAACTCGGCGTCATGATCGAGCTGCCCGCCTCCGTCCTGATCGCCGACGAACTGGCCGCCGCCGCCGATTTTCTCAGTATCGGCAGCAATGATCTCATCCAGTACATGCTGGCGGTGGACCGCACCAACGATGAAGTCGCCGTCTGGTATTCCCCCCATCATCCCGCCGTTCTCCGCTCCCTGAAGCGGATCGTCGAAGCCGGCGAACGGGCCGGAAAACCCGTCTCTCTCTGCGGCAACCTCGGCTCGGACCCCCGGATGCTTCCCTATCTTCTCGGCATCGGCCTGCGGATTTTCAGCCTCGATCCCATGCAGATTCCCCCGGTTCAGCGCCGCATCGCCGAAATCGATCTCGACCGCGCCCGGGTTTTCGCCAGGAAACTGCTGAGCCTGGGCCGCACCGGCGACATCGCCGATTTCATAGAGACCTTTGACGGCACCGCCTGATGGATACGCTTCTCCATGGGGTTCTCGGCGCCGTCGCCTGCAGCCGGACCGGGCTTCCGGGGGGGCGCCGCGGGCCCGTGGATGAACGCGGACGCCGGCAGCTCGCGGACTGGACTCTCTGGGCGGCCCTGGGATTCGGGCTGTTTCCCGACATCGCGTCGCTCGGGATTCATTTTGCGACGGACCTGTTCACAGGCAACGGCGTCCGCTGGCACGGCATTCCCGATTTTGTATTCCTTCTCTACAACCTCACCCACAGCCTGCTGGGCATTGCCATCGGCTATGCCCTGCTGGTGGCATGGAAGCGGTCTCTCTGGCTCCCGGCCCTCGCCTGGCCTCTTCATGTCCTGGTGGATGTCCCCACCCACGGCGACGGGCGGTTCATCACGCCCTTGTTCTGGCCTTTTTCCGATGCCGGGTTCACCGGCTGGAACTGGTGGATCTTTCCCGGGGTGTTCTATGGAGGCTGGATCGCCGCGGGCGTTCTCTGGCTGCTGGTGATCGTCCTGCGCCTGTCCTGGAGGAAACCGACATGACCTTTCTCGATCTGGTCAACGCCCGCCAAAGCGTCCGGGGATTCGAAGCCGGACGAACCATCCCCCGCGACAGTCTGGAGCGCGCCCTCGAAGCGGCCCG
>JAQVKV010000621.1 GCA_028694545.1 Zavarzinia sp.
TCCCTCTTCTCGTCACTCTGGTTTCACGGGTCCATTCTGCTGGGGAGGCGGGAATGGTGACGGAAGGTGACGCGAAGTTTCCGGACAGGATCGCGGCCGGCGAGATCGAGGGCTTCTTTCCCCGGCGGGAAAGATCGCTCGAGGATTTCAACGACGGCTTGAAAGGCAGGACCATCGAGATCGGCCTAGTGCTGGCGGGGACCGCTTCTGCGGGCGCCTATACCGCCGGGGTGCTGGATTTCCTGGTCGAGGCGCTGGATGCCTGGCAGGCGGCGGGGGCCGCGCATCAACCGGATGTTCCGACCCATCGTGTGCTCATCGGCACGATCGCGGGGGCGTCCGGCGGGGCGATCAACGGCGCCCTGCTCACCAAATTGGCTGCCCACGGTTTCCCCCATGGCAGCGGCGGCGACGGCAATCCCGCCAGCCCCTTTCTGGAGCTGTGGCGCGCGGCGGCAGAGCCGGAGGATTTTCTTGCCACGTCCGACGCGGAAACGCGGCTCGTATCGCTCCTCAACACGGAACGGTTCGAGGCGATCGCCGATCGATTCCTGAAGGCCGAGCCGACCTCGACCCTGCGCCGGAACTTTCTGGCCAGCCCCTTGCGTTTCGCGCCCATGATCGGAAACGCGACCGGCATTCCCTACAAGATCGATCTGCAGGGCACCGCCGGCTTCGGCCACGCCATGGTCGCCCATGCCGATTACCTGCGCTTCGCCCGTGATCTGGGCGTGGCACCGTTCAATCGGCCGGATCCGAAGGCGGATCAGGTCGACCTCGTCGATGACGGGGCGTGGTCACAACTGGGGACGGCGGCCATGGCAAGCGGTGCCTTCCCCGGTGTCTTCCCCGGGCGACCCGTCACGCGGCCGATCGACTATCTGCGCTACCGTGCCGTGGTCGTTCCCTCCGACGTGGCCGACGGCCCGCCGGACATCCGTCCGCTCGTCCCCGATTGGAGCGTGCTCGGCCCGCTCGTCGAAAACGGCAGCTTCAAATGCAACACGATGGACGGCGGTGTCTTCGACAATGAACCGATCGGCTTCGTGCACCGGGCCGTCGCGGGCATGACCGGCCGCAACCCGCGCGATGCCCGGTCGATGAACAGGACCATCCTGCTGATCGATCCCTTCGCCGAGACCGTCGATCTTGGCCCGCAGGAGCCGCCGCCGCTGCACAAGGCGCTGGCCGGCCTGGTCGGCGCCCTCATCCAGCAAGCCCGCTTCAAGCCCGAGGATACGGCGCTCGCCGGTGACGAGACGGTCTACAGCCGCTTCCTGATCGCGCCGGTCAGCGCCAGCAATCCCGAGGGCGACAGGGGGGCGGAAGCGATCGCCGGCGGTGGTCTCGGCTCGTTCATGGCGCTCCTCCACCCCGACCTGATGCGCTTCGATTTCGAGTTGGGGCGCTACAACGCCTACGCCTTCCTGATGCGCCATTTCGCGGTTCCCCATGAGCCGCTTGCCGCGGAAGACAGGCCGGGACCGGCGTGTCGATGGCAGCAATCGCTCGAGGTGGCGGATCTTCCGCGGCCCGACGCCGAGGGGTGCCGCTTCCGTCCGGACAATGCCGTGCTTCGGGGCCTGTCGCAGGCGGAACTGGCGAAACTTGTCTTCGCCGACAAGGATCCGGCAACGGGCGAACCGGCCTATTGGTACCGGCTCGTGCCGCTCTACGGCACTGCCGCGACACCACCACCGGCGCCGGTGGTTCCGGTGATTCCGAGGAAAGACGTGGTGACGAAGGCCGCGCTCGGCCGGCGTTTCGATACGCTGCTCCGGCTTCTACGGAAGCAAGTGGATCTTGGCGGCATCGTCGCGCTCTATCTCTACCCGGCCATCCGCCTGGGCCGGCGCAAGGCGGTGAACGCGGTCCACGACGCGATCCTGGATGCGCTCGCCGGGCGTGGCATGCTGGGGGGGTGACAGCCCGGGAGCGCGTCTTTCATGATTCTCGTCGGCCAATATGATTCCCCCTTCGTGCGGCGCGTCGCCGTCTCCCTGCATCTGCTCGGTTTCGGCTACGAGCATCGGCCGTGGTCGGTGTTTTCGGATGCCGACAGGGTGGCGACGGTCAATCCGCTGTGCCGGGTGCCCGTGCTGCTGCTCGACGATGGCGAGGTCTTGATCGAAAGCGGCGCGATCCTCGATCATCTGGACGAGGTCGCGGGGGCGGAGCGGCGCCTGCTGCCGGTTTCCGGGCCGGCGCGGCGGCGGGCGCTGCATCTGGCGGCGCTGGCGACCGGGCTCGCCGACAAGGCGGTCAGCCTCGTCTACGAACGTGCCCTGCATGAAGCCACCTCCGCCGTCTGGATCGCGCGCTGCGAAGGCCAGATCGCCGCGACCTTGGCGCGACTGGAAGCGGCCGCCCCGGCCGGGCCCGGTTTTCTCGGCGGGGCCGCCGCGCCCGGCCATGCCGATGTGGCGCTCGGCTGTGCGCTGCGCTTCCTGCGCGAGGCCCATCCCGCCCTGTTCGATGCCGCCCGCTGGCCCGGGCTCGACGCGCTCGCCGCCCGGCTCGAGGCGCTGCCCGCCTTCGCCGCCGTGGTGCAGCCCTTCGTCCCACCCCGTTGACGCGGGAGCCGGAAGAGCCGAAATATGCGGTCAGGGGCGTGCAGACTATGGGGCGTGCAGAAAGGTT
>JAQVKV010000622.1 GCA_028694545.1 Zavarzinia sp.
CACGCGGCGCAGCGCCTCGACCATGGCCGGGCGGATCTCGCCATGGATGACGGCGACGACGTCGCGCCCCGGAAGATCGAGGCCGAGTGCGGCGGCTTCGGCGGCGAAAGCGGCATCGAAAGTGTCGAGATCGATTTCCGAGCGCTCGAAGCGGGCCCAGGCGTTGGTGTCCGGATCGGTCGCGTTGATGCGGCGGATCGTGTCCGGCGGCAGGCCGCGCGCGGCTTCCAGCCGGTTGAAGGCTTCGAAGGGCGAGGAGAGGATGACGCCGCCGAAATCGAAGAACACGGCGTCGAAGGCGGGACTGGCCATGCCTATTCGTCTTCGTTGAAGCGGTTGCCGACCAGTTCCTCGAGGGCAGCCAGGGCGGCCTCGGCCTCGTTACCGGTGACCGTGACGTCGATCACCGTGCCCTTGGCGGCGGCCAGCATCATCAACCCCATGATCGAGGTGCCGGTGACGACGGAACCGTCCTTGGTGACGAGGACTTCGGCGTCGAACTTGCTGGCGGTCGCGACGAATTTCGCCGCGGCCCGGGCGTGCAGGCCCCGGCGGTTGCAGATGCGCAACTGCCGTTTCAGTTCCCCCATGGCGGCTGCTTCGGGGGCTTGGGATTCGGTGGTCGGGCCCGCGCCGTCGTCGTCCCCGGCGACGCTCACGGCTGCTCCCCGCTGGCGAGGAGGGCGGAGGCAACGGAAATGTATTTCCGCCCGGCCTCCTGCGCCGCCGCGACCGCATCCGCCAGCGACATCTTGCTGCGCACGGAGGCGAGCTTGATCAGCATGGGCAGGTTGACGCCGGCGATGACCTCGATCCC
This sequence comes from Zavarzinia sp., assembly GCA_028694545.1. Taxonomy (GTDB): domain Bacteria; phylum Pseudomonadota; class Alphaproteobacteria; order Zavarziniales; family Zavarziniaceae; genus Zavarzinia. Next base: position 818 of record JAQVKV010000622.1, read on the forward strand.
CGGGCGCTCCATCACCGAAATCGCAAGATTGGACGGCGTGCCCCCGAACATATCGGTCAGGACGATGACGCCCTTGCCCCGATCGACGGCGGCGACCGCGTCCACGATCTCGCTGCGCCGCTGCTCCATGTCGTCTTCGGCACCGATGCAGATGGCCCTCGCGGCCTGTTGGGGTCCGACGACATGTTCCGTCGCCGCTATGAACTCTTCGGCCAGGCGACCGTGGGTCACCAACACGAGGCCGATCATGGCTCCATTCGACAAGTCAACCTCAAGCGAACGTCGTATCGCGATGTATGACCGTGACGCGATGACCGCTTTCGCGCAAGACCCCGCCGACACGTTCCGCCATAAAGACCGACCGATGGCGCCCACCAGTGCATCCGAAAGCGATGGTCAGATAGGATTTGCCCTCTCTGCGATAGAGCGGGACGAGAAAGGTCAGCAAGCCTGTCACACGCTGGTCGAACTCCGGAAACTCCGGGTCCGCGGCGACATGGGCCGCCACTTCGGGGTCGCGGCCGGTGCCCGGGCGCAGCTCCGGCACCCAATGAGGATTGGCGAGAAAGCGCACGTCGAACACGAGGTCCGCCTCGCGCGGGAGCCCCTTCTTGTAGGAGAAGGACATGACCGCGACCGACAATCCGGCGGCCGAATCAAGGGGGAAGAGGCCCGCGATCAGGCGCTTCAGGTCATTGGTGGACAGAAGCGTCGTGTCGATGACCTCGTCCGCCGCGTCGCGCACGTCCGACATCAGGCGCTGTTCGAGGGCGATGCCGTCGCGCACCGGCCGGTCCTCGGCCATGGGATGGCGGCGCCTTGTCTCGGTGTAGCGCCGGGCCAGCACGTCCTCCGCGCAGTCGATATAGAGGACCTGGAGGTCGAGATCGTCGCGCTCGCGGAAGGGTTCCACGCGGCGCAGGAACTGCTCGGCCGAGAAGCCCCGGCTGCGGATGTCGACATTGATCGCGATGCCCCGGGCCGGATGTTCCGATTCGGGTGAGAGCAGCGCCGACAGGAAGGCGAGGGGCAGATTGTCCAGCGTTTCGTAACCGAGGTCCTCGAGCGCCTTCATCGCCGTCGCCTTGCCGGCGCCGGAAAGCCCGGTGACCAGCACGACGGCGTGACGGTGGCCTGCGGCCTGCGGGGCGGCCGGCGCGTCTCCGTCTTCGGCGGTGGCAGGGGACGCGGAATACTCGTTCATCGGATCACCTCGACGGTGCCCGTGGCGGCACCGAGGGCCAGGGCCACCTTGATGGCGGCCGAGGGTTCAAAAGGGGTAACGGCAATGTGTGACAGGCTGGTGTCGGCGATCGTGGCCTGCCCGGGCAGGGGCATTCTTTCCACCGTTTCGGCGGGCACGAGATCGACGACGAGGGCGAGAAGCACCTCTGCCAGCGCCTCGAAGCGCAGGATGCCGAGGCCGCGTACTTCCATCAGCCCGGCCAGCGCCGACGGCGCCGTGGCGAGCAGCGAATCACCTTTGCGGGTCAGCACCACCTGATCGTCGGCGACGAGACGCGCGCCCCGTTCAATCAGGCGAAGGGCGAGATCGGACTTGCCGGCGCCCGAAGGCCCGCGCAACAGCACGCCCTTTCCCTCCAGGGCGACGCAGGTGCCATGCAGGGTGACGGAAGGAAGCGGGACGGAGCCTTGGCCGGACATGGCGCCAAGGTGCGCTGGCCCGATCCCGTCGTCAATCGACCACCGGGGCGGGTCGTCGGACCCGGATCAGACAAGGGGATCAGGCGGGGCGGCGGCGCCCGCCGCCACTGGCGGCCGGCAGGCGGACGGTGAACCGCGCGCCCTTTACCTC
>JAQVKV010000623.1 GCA_028694545.1 Zavarzinia sp.
TCTCGCAAAAGAAATGCCCTTGATCGTATCGGGACAGAATGCCGCTCATCCAAGCCCTCGCATCATCGTGGAATCGAGCCTAGCAAACTATTTGGATGCGCCGCATCAAAAATCGGCAGATCCGGATTAGACCTTTGCTTCTGCCTCTTTCTTGATCGGAACCACGTCGACGCCGACCTGCAGACGGTGCGGGCCCCCGCCGACGATGATGCCCCGCAAGGGCGCGACATCGTCGTAGTCCCGACCGTGGGCGACGGTAATATGGTCCAGCGACGGAATGCAATCGTTGGTTGGGTCGAACTCCAGCCAATGATCGCCGCCGATCCAGACGGCGACCCAGGCGTGGGACTGATCCGAGCCGACGAGGCGCGGCCGGCCCGGCGGCGGCGTGGTGCGCAGGTAACCGCTGACGTAGCGTGCCGGCAGGCCCAGCGAGCGCAGGCAGGCGATCATCAGGTGGGCGAAATCCTGGCACACGCCACGTTTCACCTCGAGCACCTCGCTCGGCGGGGTGGTGACCGTCGTCGCCTGTGGATCGAAGGAGAATTCCTCGTGGATGCGCGCGGTGAATGCACGCACGGCGGCGATCACGGGGCGGCCTGCGGGAAAATCCGGGCGGGCGTAGGCGGCGAATTCCTCGGCCCTTTCGATCAGGGTCGAATCCTCGCGGAAGGTGTGGATCGAGAGCGTGCCCGGCCCCGCCTCGTCCAGGCGGGCGCGGAGGACGTCCCAGGCCGGACTCGCGTCGTCGGCCGGTGGGGCTTCCGCCTCGATTTCGATCTCGATGACCGACTCGACGATCAGGCGCTGATGCGGCTCCTCGACCGCGAACTGGACGATCGGATTGCCGAAGCCGTCCATCCGCTCGTTCCATGTCGAGGGTTCGGGGATGACGCGCAGTTCGTGGTTGATGAGCTTCTGGCGGGTGCCGAGCCGCGGCCGCAGATGGGCCAGATGATGGGCCAGCGTTACCGCCTCGCCATAGTCGTAGACCGTATTGTGCCGGGCCTGATAGCGGATCATGGCGTGAGCCCCGTGCGGATCGGGCCACCTGGCCGAACCGCCAGCGCATGGCTGAAGTAGGTCTGGGAAATGATGTCGGACAGCTCGGGCAGGGTCACGGCCACGGCGTCGAGCAGGGCTTCGAGCTCGCTGTTGCGGCCATCCGTGCCGGTGCCGGCGAGGCGCTGGATCTCGGCCGCGCGCAATTCGGAGAGCGCCGTCTGGGCGAGCAGGCGAGCGGCACCGGAGCCATAGGCGCCCCTCTCGCGCGGCAGATTCTCGACATGGTCGGCCAGCGCCCACATCTGCCGGGCGAGCGAGCGCGGATTGGCCTCGTCGAGCAGCAGGAGGTCGAGCACGGGGGCGAATTGCGCGCCGGTGAAATAACGCGCGCGATAGGTCATGAAACTGTCGGCGACCTCGAGCGCGAGATCGAGGGCGCGGCTCTCGCCCTCACGTCGCCCATGATGAGGTCGCGGACGAGCGAGATGGAACACAGCGCGCGCTCGATGCGCCGGCCAAGATCCATGAAGCGCCACGCCTGGCCCCGGGTCATGTTCTCCATGCCGAGGCCCGAGAGCGCCGCCATGGAGGCGACGATCGAATCGAAACTGTCGAGCAGGCCGACATAGTCGCCGGGCGGGGCCTGGCGTACTTCCTCGATCTGGCCGTGCAGATGCAGGAGGACGCGGGTCATGTCGACCGACAGGCGGTCGCGCACCATACCCGTATTCATGTTCAGGCGCCGGACAGCCGAGGCGAAGCCGGTCGCGCGGAATTCGTCGGTCAGCTGGGGCAGGAGTTCGGTGTCGAACGTCTTGCGGTCCGTCGTCGCCAGTTCGGCGAGTTCGGGCGTGATCTCGCCGATCGAGGCGAGGAAGGCGGCGCCAGGGCCGATCTCGGCATGGCCGATCGGGCCGCCGTCGGTCAGGCGCTGGATGAAGGCGCGAAGCGCGCGCACGCCGAATTCCGCCCGCTCGGCATAGCGGCCGACCCAGTAGAGATCGTCGGCGACTCGGCTCGGCAGGTTGTTGCCCTGGCGCCGCACCTCGACCGCCGTGTCCGGCGGCCGCAGAAGGCTGAACTGCTCGACCGGGCTGGACGACAGGATCCAGGCGTCCTTGGACAAGCCGCCCTGCTGCAGGCGGGCGATCGGCCGGTCCGGCGTCGGCGCGATGCGTACGAGGGCGCCGGGCATGACCGCGAACCCTTTCTCGGTCGCGGTCAGGAAGGCGCGCAGGACGACGGGTCGGGGCTTGACCCCTTCGGGTGTGAAGCAGGGCGCGGTCGACAGGCGGACCGGCGCCTGGCCGACGGCGTCATAGGGTCGGCAGTCCAGATGCTCGCTCCAGGCCGCGAGGTCGGCCGGCGGCGGGACGCCGATGCGTGGGAAGGCCGGGCGCAGGGCGTAATGCGAGCCGGGCGCGGTGAGCCGGGCGCGCCCCTGCGGCTCGCCGGCCCAGACGGTGTCAAGGTTCGGCAGGGCCAGGTCCTCGCCCAGCAGACGCTGCGACAGGGCGGGCAGAAAGGGCAGCAGGGCCGGCGTCTCGGCGAGGCCGGCGCCGAGCGCGTTGGCGACGACGACATGGCCGGCCAGCACGGCCTGGACCAGGCCGGCGACACCGAGCGAG
>JAQVKV010000624.1 GCA_028694545.1 Zavarzinia sp.
CGGGATGGGCAGCCTCTCGATGGCGATCATCACCCGCTGGCTTGGCCTGCCGCCCGAGGCGATCCCGGCCGGGGGCGCGGCCGGATCGGCCGCCTATCTGGTCGGCGTCTTCGGTCCCGCCTTCATCGAGGTGCTGCTCGCCCGTCTGCGCCATGCCGGGAAAGGCGATGGCGATGCATGACCTTCTCCGCCTCGCGCGCGCCCTGCGCTGCGACCCGGCCGATCCCGGCCAGGCCTTCCGACACCGCCTGGGCGTCGGCATCGCCGTCGCCGCGCTGATCCTGATCCTCTCGCTTCTGGGGTAACTTCCATGCAGATGACCGACCGGGGGCTTCTGGCCCTCGTCCGGCACGAAGGCATCGTGCCCGGACCCTACCGTGATGTGAAACAGGTCTGGACCTTCGGCATCGGCCACACGGCTGCCGCTGGGGCACCCGATCCCGCCACCATGCCGCGTGGCATGCCCGCGGACCTCGATGCCCGGATCCGCGAAGCGTTCCGGGTCTTCCGAGACGATCTCGCGCGTTACGAGGCCGCTGTCCTGCACGCCGTGAAGGTGCCGCTCGAGCCGCACGAATTCGATGCGCTGGTCTCGTTTCACTACAACACCGGCGGCATCGCCAAGGCAGCGCTCACCCGGCACCTGAACGCGGGCGACCGGGCTGCAGCCGCAGCAGCCTTCATGGGCTGGCTCAAACCCGCTGCGATCCGCCCGCGCCGCGAGGCCGAGCGCGATCTCTTCGCCACCGGCCGCTATCCCGCCGGCACCATCCCGGTCTGGTCGGTGGACCGCAACGGGCAGGTCGATTTCTCGCGACCGATCCGGCGTCTGACCGAGGACGAGGCGCTGGCGCTGCTGCGCCCCGCAGGCATGCCGATACCGAGACCATCCGTGCCTGCTGTCCCGACTGAACCTTCCATCGGTTGGTTTGCCCGGCTGAGCGCGTTCTTCTCCACCCTCATCCGGAAGGCCTGATCCATGCGCTACATCCGTCCGACCTCGCTCACCTGGTGGGCGGGGTGCCTCGCCATGCTCACTGGCATCGCCTCGCTCGCGCTGCCCGCCACCGGGCCGCTCGGTGAGCTTTCCCGCTTCGTCGCGCTGCTCGCAGGTTCAGGCGACGCCTCGCCTGCGGGGCTGATGTTCCTCGGACTGGGCCTGATCGGTCTGCGTGACCGGATCGAGCGCGGGTTCCGCGGCGATGCTTGAATTCCTCGCCGGTCTGGTCGCGGGCGGCTGCCTCGGCGTTTTCGTCGTCGCCCTCTGCGTCGCTGCCGCGCGCGGGGATCACGACGATGGCTGATCTCCTGATCTGGCTGGTCGCGGCTCTCGGCGCGATTGGAGGCGTCGTCCTCGGCCGGGTCTGGGGCCGCGCGGAAGGCGAACGCCAAGGCAAACGGGAGGCGGAACGCGATGCCATGGAAGACAAGAGCAAGCGCGTCGAGCGTGGGCGGGATGCGGTCCGTGACGGTCGCGGTGCTGGCGATCCTGCTGACCGGCTGCGCCGCAACGATGGGCGCTGGTGATGCGGGCTGCGCCTCCTATGCCGAGGCGCGGCTGGCCCGACCGCCTGCCTCTGCCGTCGCCGCCATGCCTCTGGAATGGGCGACATGGATCGCCGATCTTGACGACCGCATGACGGGAACCTGCCGATGAAATCCCTCTCGCCCGAGCTTCAGGCCCATCTCGACGAGGGCACGACGACGCTCGCCTGGTGCTGGCGGATCGCCCGGGCCGATGGCGTCACCTTCGGCTTCACCGATCACGACCGCACGCTCAGCTTCGATGGCACGGACTTCGAACCCGAGAGCGGGCTGACGGCGTCCGAGGTGCGCTCGGGCTCGGACCTGTCGGTCGATGCGCAGGACGCGGAAGGCGTGCTGACCTCGGACCGCATCACCGAGACCGACATCCTCGATGGCCGCTGGGACAACGCGGCGGTCGAGGTCTGGCGCGTGAACTGGGCCGACACCGGACAGCGCGTGCTGATGCGGCGCGGAGCCATCGGTCAGATCCGGCGCGGGCGGCTGGCCTTCGTCGCCGAGGTGCGCTCGCTCGCCCATGTCCTCGGCCAGACGGTGGGGCGGACTTTCCAAGCGACCTGCGATGCCGCGCTCGGCGATGCGCGCTGCGGCGTCGATCTGGCGGAACCGGCCTTCAAGGGAACCGGCGCCGTCATCGATCTTCTGCGCGACCGCGCCTTCACTGCCTCGAGCCTCGACGGCTTCGCCTCTGGCTGGTTCACCTTTGGGACCATCGAATGGACCGGCGGCGCGAATGCTGGGAGGCGCACCGAGGTGCTGGGTCATGACGTCACGGACGGCATCGCTGTGCTGACCTTGCTCGAAGCGCCGGTGCGGGCCATCAACGAGGGCGACGCCTTCACCATCCGTGCGGGTTGCGACAAGCGGATCGAGACCTGCGGGGCGAAGTTCGCCAATACCACCAGTTTCCGAGGCTTTCCGCATATCCCCGGCCAGGACGCCGTCCTGCGCTATGCGACGAAGGATGGTGGCCATGATGGTGGCGTGCTGTGAACACCGCCGATCCCGACAAAGTCATCGCGGCGGCACGGTCCTGGCTCGGGACGCCGTACCATGATCAGGCGAGCCTCAAGGGCGTCGGCTGTGA
>JAQVKV010000625.1 GCA_028694545.1 Zavarzinia sp.
TCCCGACTGCCCCGCTGATCCTCGGCTCCAGCGGCGCGCGTTCGGCCTATACCACTGGCCGCGGCTCGATCGTGCAGCGCTGCCGCCACGAGATCGAGGAAGGCCGGGGCGATCGCCGCTCGATCGTACTGACCTCGATCCCCTTCCAGGTCGGCAAGTCCGGCCTTGTCGAGAAGATCGCCGAAGCCGCCAAGGACAAGCGGATCGAGGGCGTCTCCGATATCCGCGACGAATCCAACCGCGAAGGCGTGCGCGTGGTCATCGACCTCAAGCGCGATGCCTCACCCGAGGTCGTGCTCAACCAGCTCTGGCGCAACACGCCTGCGCAATCGAACTTCGCTGCCAACATGCTGGCGATCCGCGGCGGCCGGCCCGAGATCATGGCGCTGAGGGACATCATCCAGTCCTTCATCCAGTTCCGCGAGCAGGTCATCACCCGCCGCACCAAGTTCGAACTGAACAAGGCGCGTGACCGGGCGCATATCTTGCTCGGCCTCGTCGTTGCCGTTTCCAACCTCGATGAAGTGGTGGCGATCATCCGCGGGTCCTCCAACCCGGCGGACGCGCGCGCCAAGTTGCTGAGCAAGGAATGGCCGATCGGAGAGATCGCGCCCTACATTCGCCTGGTCGAGGCGATCGAGCCGACGGCCGAGGAATCGGGCGGTGTCTACCGCTTGTCCGAAGCGCAGGTGAAGGCCATCCTCGACCTGCGCCTGCACCGCCTGACGGCGCTCGGCCGCGACGAGATCGGCGACGAGCTCAAGGAACTGGCGATCGCCATCGAGGAATACCTCTCGATCCTCGCCGACCGCGTGAAGCTCTACGCCGTCATGCGCGAGGAACTGCAGGCCGTCCGCGATGCCTATGCGACGCCGCGTGTCTCCGAGATCACCGCCGCATTCGACGGGATCGAGGACGAGGACCTGATCGAGCACGAGGACATGGTGGTGACCGTCACCATGGACGGCTACATCAAGCGCACCGCCCTCTCTACCTTCCGCGCCCAGGCCCGCGGCGGCAAGGGCCGCGCCGGCATGGCGACGAAGGAAGAGGATGCCGTGACGACGATGTTCGTCACCTCCACGCACAATCCGGTGCTGTTCTTCTCGACCGCCGGCAAGGTCTATCGCCTCAAGGTCTACAAGCTGCCCGAAGGCGGCCCGACCACGCGCGGCCGTCCGATCGTCAATCTCCTGCCCGCGCTGGACAAGGACGAGACGATCCAGACCGTGCTCGCCCTGCCCGAGGACGAGGCGGAGTGGAGTTCGCTGTCGGTCGTGTTCGCCACGGCCAAGGGCAATGTGCGCCGCAACGCCATGGATGCCTTCGCCAACATCCCGTCCAACGGCAAGTTCGCGATGAAGTTCAACGAAGGGTCTGACGACAGGCTGATCGGCGTCGCCCTTCTGGAAGCCACCGATGACGTGCTTCTGGCGAGCCGCCAGGGCAAGGCGATCCGCTTCGCCGGCGACGACGTGCGCGAATTCACGAGCCGTACCTCCACCGGCGTGCGCGGCATGAACCTCAAGGACGGGGATGAGGTCATCTCGCTCTCGATCCTGCACCGCGTCGGCACGACGGCGGAAGAGCGCGAGGCCTACCTCAAGTTCGCTCCGTGGAAGGGCGAGAAGGAAGGCGAGCCCTCGCTCAGCCCCGAACGTATGGCCGAACTGGTCGAACGCGAGCAGTTCATCCTCACCGTCTGCGCCAACGGCTACGGCAAGATGTCCTCGGCCTACGAGTATCGCCGCACCGGCCGTGGCGGCCAGGGCATCACCAATATCGACAATATCGGCCGCAATGGTCCAGTCGTGGCGAGCTTCCCGGCGACGCAGGCAGAGCAACTCATGCTCGTCACCGATCAGGCCAAGCTGATCCGCCTGCCGCTGGAGACGCTGCGCGTGATTGGCCGCGGTTCGGCGGGTGTGCGCCTGTTCAACGTTTCCGAAAACGAGCACGTGGTGAGCGCCGTGCGCCTCGACGAAGAGGCCGAAGCGGAAGAAACCGAAGGTGCCGTATCCGATGCTCCGGCTGCAGAAACGCCGGAAGCGCCCGAGGCACCCGAAGGTGAAGCGTGAGCGCTGACGAGACCGTCGCGTACAAGATCCTGACCGGCGAGCAGCTCCAGCAGTTGCTCGCCGCCGGGACTTTCACCGGGGCTCCGGTCGATCTGGCGGATGGCTACATCCACTTGTCCACCGCCGGACAAGTTCAAGGGACATTGGACAAGCACTTCGCGGGACAGGACGATCTGCATATCGCGGTCGTCGACCTGACTGTGCTGGGCGATGCCGTGAAATGGGAAGTGTCGCGCGGCGGGGCCCTGTTCCCGCATGTCTATGCCGACCTTCCGCTGACGGCGGTGCTGGTCCATGCACCGGTGGAGCGCAGCGCTGACGGGCAGGTCATTCTTCCGCGCGCCTGACGGCACTCCGGCCTGTGACTGCGTAAGCGCCTCCTTAAGATAGGGAACCTGCGTTTTGCTGTGAAGCCGGGAGAACGGCTCGACTGATTGGCCTCGACGAACCAAGTGGCGAGACGCTAAGGCGCCGCACCATGACATATGACGTCCACATCATCGGCGGAGGACTCGCCGGCAGCGAAGCCGCGTGGCAACTCGCACTCCGGGGTT
>JAQVKV010000626.1 GCA_028694545.1 Zavarzinia sp.
CCGGTCCGGAAACGTCAGGCGGCGCGGTCTCCGCCGCCACGGGGGTCTGGACGCGGCCGGGAATGCGCAGGCGCTGGCCCAGCTTGATGGTGAAGGGCGCCTCTATGCCGTTCTCGCGCATCAGGCTGGCCTGATCGACACCGTAGCGCCGGCTGATATTGTAGACCGTATCGCCCGCCGCCACCGTGTGATAGCGCGCTTCGGGCAGGCGAAGGCGCTGGCCCGGTTGCAGGGTGAAGGGCGCGGCCAAGCCGTTTTCCACGATCATGTCACGCATGGGAACGCCGGTCCGGCGCGAAACGGCGCTCAAGGTCTCGCCGGAGGCGACCACGGTCTCGCCGGTACCGACGACCTCCCCGCCGGTGACCGGCGCGGCAATCGCCGGGGCCGCATCCATCGGCACCGCATCCACCGGGGTCGGCTCGTCCAGGGGACGGACCTCGATCCCGCCACGATCGACGGGGGCAAGCGGTGCCGATTCGACCGGGGGCAGATCACCGGGTGTCACGGCGCCGGACGCCGGGCTGGTGACGGCGCCGCCGTCCCACAGATATTCGACGGGAGCCATATCCTCGCGCCCGCCGCAAGCGGCGAGCGATGACAGCGCGGCCAGCACGGCGGCGCAACGAATCACGCGGGAAGGACCGGATGTCGCCATGGGCGCAGTCTCTGTCCCCGCCCCTCGCGCGTCAATCGTCGCGCAATACGCCTTCGACCAGGGGCACGAAGCGCACCGGCATGAGCTGTTCGTAGAGCGCTTCGGCGCCCTTGCGCTGGACGCGCCAGATTTCCTGATGGCCGTGAACCTTGCCCACGGGCAGCACCATGATGCCGCCCTCAGCCAGTTGATCGATCAGGGCGCGGGGCACTTCGGGAGCCGCCGCCGTCACCATGATGCGCTCGAAGGGGGCTTGTTCGGGCCAGCCCTTGCCGCCGTCGCCGAGACGGGTGACGACATTGTGAATATGGATGTCGGTCAGCAGGCGTTCCGCCTGGCGCAACAGGGCACGGCGCCGCTCGACCGTGTAGACCCTTCGGCACAATTTGGCGAGGACGGCCGCCTGATAGCCGGAACCGGTCCCGATCTCGAGCACCTTGTGGCGCGGCCCGACATCGAGCGCCTGGGTCATATAGGCGACGATGAAGGGCTGCGAGATGGTCTGGCCACCGGCGATCGGCAGCGCCGTATCCTCATAGGCCTTATGGGCGAGTGCCGGCGGCACGAAACGCTCACGCGGGATCGACTCGATCGCTCCGAGCACCTTCAGGTCCGTGATGCCCTGCTGGCGCAGGCTCAGGATCAGGCTGGCTTTCTCGGTGTCGGTCCCCATGGCGTCAGCCCTTCAGGTCGAGACCGGCAAAGGCCCGGCGCAGGCTGGCCTGGGTATCGTAATGGGTGAGATCAAGGTGCAGCGCGGTGACCGAAATGGCCCCGGCATAGACCGCCTCGATGTCCGAATCCGCTTCGGGCGGCTCGGGGCTGCGGCGATAGCCGAGCCAGTAATAGTCGTTGCCGCGCGCGTCCACCCGCTGGTCGACGAAGAGATTGCCGACACCGCGTCGCCCCTGATGGCTGACGCGCACGCCCGTCACCGCGTCCGGGGCGACGGGCGGGAAATTCACGTTGATCAGCACGTCGCGCGGCCAGCCGGTCTCGAGCAGGCGGCGGGTGACGGCGGCGCCATGGGCGGCGGCGCAGGCCCATTGGATGGGCTTGTCCCGGTCGAAGCCGAGCACCTGGCTGAAGGCGATCGAGGGCACGCCCAGCATGGTGCCTTCCATCGCCGCCGCGATCGTACCGGAATAGGTTACGTCCTCGCCGATATTGCCGCCCCGGTTTACGCCCGACATGACGAGATCGGGCTTGCGCCCCTTGATCAGGCGATCGATCGCCATCATCACGCAGTCGGTCGGGGTACCCGAGACGGCGTAACGCTTTGCCGCCAGCCGCCGCACGCGCAAGGGCGAGGTCAGGGTGAGCGAATGGGACGCGCCCGATTGCTCGGTTTCGGGCGCGACCACCCAGACGTCGGAACTGAGCTGCCGCGCGATCCGGGTCAGGACCTGAAGGCCGGGCGCATTTATGCCGTCGTCGTTGGAGACGAGGATGCGGAGTGGTCGTTCGCCGCCGTCAGGCATCGGCCGAGATCACTTCGAGCCCGCCCATGTAGGGCCGCAGCACCTCGGGTACCTCGACCGAACCATCGGGCTGCGCGTAATTCTCGAGCACCGCGATCAGCGTCCGCCCGACCGCGAGGCCGGAGCCGTTCAGCGTATGCACCGCCACCGTGCCCTTGGCGCCGGCGGCGCGGCTGCGCGCCTGCATGCGCCGCGCCTGAAAGTCGCCGCAGTTGGAGCAGGACGAAATCTCGCGATAGGTTTTCTGCCCCGGCAGCCAGACTTCGAGGTCATAGGTCTTCACGGCGCCGAAGCCCATGTCGCCCGCCGCCAGCAGCATGACGCGATACGGCAGGTTCAGGCGCTTCAGCACCTCTTCGGCGCAGGCGGTCATGCGCTCGTGTTCCGCCGCCGACTGCTCGGGCGTGGTGATCGAGACGAGTTCACATTTCGTGAACTGGTGCTGGCGGATCATGCCCCGGGGATCGCGCCCGGCGGCCCCGGCTTCGGG
>JAQVKV010000627.1 GCA_028694545.1 Zavarzinia sp.
CCTGGTCGAGGAAGGCAAGGCCTATTACTGCTATTGCACGCCGGAAGAGCTGACCGCCATGCGCGAGGACGCGCGGGCGAAGGGCCTGCCGCCGCGCTACAACGGCTATTGGCGCGACCGCGATCCGTCGGAAGCCCCCGCCGGCGTCGCCCCCGCCGTGCGCCTGAAGGCCCCGCGCGAAGGCGAGACGGTGGTGCAGGACCTGGTCCAGGGCGAGGTGCGCTTCCCGAACAGCGAGCTGGACGACATGATCCTGCTGCGTTCCGACGGCACGCCCACCTATATGCTCTCCGTGGTGGTCGACGACCATGACATGGGCATCACCCATGTCATCCGGGGCGACGATCATCTGACCAACACGGCGCGCCAGACCCAGCTCTACAATGCGCTCGGCTGGGATATCCCGGCCTTCGGCCATATCCCACTGATCCACGGGCCAGACGGTGCCAAACTGTCGAAGCGTCACGGCGCCCTCGGGGTCGATGCCTATCGCGACCTTGGCTATCTGCCGGAAGCCATGCGCAACTACCTCCTGCGCCTCGGCTGGAGCCACGGCGACGACGAGATCATCTCGACAGAACAGGCGATTGAATGGTTCGGGGTCGAGAACATCGGCCGTTCCCCCGCCCGTTTCGATTTCGCCAAGCTGGACAATCTGAACGGCCATTACATCCGGGGTGCCGACAATGCCCGCCTGACCGGGCTCGTCGCGGCCGAACTGGCCAAGGGCCTCGGTCGCACGCTGAGCGAAATCGAGGCGGCGCGCATAGAGAAATCGATGGAAGGCTTGAAGGCCCGCGCGAAGACTCTCGTACAACTTGTTGATTCGTCAAAATTCCTGGTGGCGTCCCGACCCCTGGTGCTCGATCAGAAGGCCGAGAAGATGCTGGCGCCTGGCGGCGCCGGTCGCGATAGACTGGCCGCGATGCGCGGCGCCATCGCCGATCTTGACAGTTTCTCGGCGCCCCAGATCGAAGGGGCGGCCCGTGCCCTGTCCGAGGCGACCGGCGCCAAGCTTGGTGATTTCGCCCAGCCGCTGCGCGCCGCTCTCAGCGGATCGACTGTTTCTCCCCCGATCTTCGAGGTTGCGGAAGTGCTGGGACGGGATGAGACGCTTGGCCGAATCGCCGATGTTCTCGGGCATTGAACGAAGGTCAGGCTTGCTCCCGGACGCTGGCTTGAAAAGATGCAGCGCGAACAAGAGGCCCCTATTCGTGCCGAAATGCTTGGCATTATAATGAGGTCGAAACACCAGTCTCCCGGACTCGGGACCACTCCCCCAACACGGGTCCCGAATCCCTGAAACATCAATTCCCTACGACTTTGACGGAGTGCAGCGCGATGGCCGAACAGACCTCTGTGGTTCTCGAGGATGCGGGCAAGAAATTATCGTTGCCGTTGATGGAAGGTACCGTCGGGCCGAAGGTCATCGATATCCGCAAGCTTTATGCCGAAACCGGTCATTTCACTTACGATCCGGGCTTTACTTCGACGGCCTCCTGCGAGTCGAAGATCACCTATATCGATGGTGACGAGGGTGTCCTGCTCTATCGCGGCTATTCGATCGACGATCTGGCCGAGAAGAGCGATTTTCCGGAAGTCTGCTACCTGCTGCTGAACGGCGAACTGCCGACCGCGCCGCAGAAGGAACAGTTTCTCAAGAACATCACCTATCACACGATGGTGCACGAACAGCTGTCGATGTTCTTCCGCGGCTTCCGCCGCGACGCGCATCCGATGGCGGTCATCTGCGGCGTCGTCGGCGCGCTCTCGGCCTTCTATCACGACTCGACCGACATCAGTGATCCGCACCAGCGCGTCGTTGCCAGCCACCGCCTGATCGCCAAGATGCCGACGATCATCGCCATGGCCTACAAGTACACGATCGGCCAGCCGTTCATGTACCCGCGCAATGATCTCGATTACTGCTCGAACTTCCTCTACATGACGTTCGGCGTGCCTTGCGAGCCCTACAAGATCTCGCCGACGCTGGCCAATGCGCTCGACAAGATCTTCATCCTGCACGCCGATCACGAGCAGAACGCCTCGACCTCGACCGTGCGTCTCGCCGGCTCCTCGGGCGCCAATCCCTTCGCCTGCATCGCGGCCGGCATTGCCTGCCTCTGGGGCCCTGCCCACGGCGGCGCCAACGAGGCTGCGCTGAACATGCTGCAGCAGATCGGCACGCCCGACCGCATTCCCGAGTACATTGCCAAGGCGAAGGACAAGAATGATCCGTTCCGCCTAATGGGCTTCGGCCACCGGGTCTACAAGAACTACGACCCGCGCGCCAAGGTGATGCAGGAAACCGCCCGCCAGGTGCTGGACGAACTCGGCGTGCACAACGACCCGCTGTTCCAGGTCGCCATGGAGCTCGAGAAGATCGCCCTTTCGGACGAATATTTCGTTGAGAAAAAACTCTACCCGAACGTGGACTTCTATTCGGGCATCATCCTGCGCGCCATGGGCTTCCCCACCACCATGTTCACGCCGCTGTTCGCGCTGGCCCGCACCGTCGGCTGGATCGCGCAGTGGGCGGAAATGATCGCCGATCCTTCCCAGAAGATCGGTCGTCCGCGCCAGCTCTACACGGGTGCCACGCGCCGGCCCTATGTGCCGGT
>JAQVKV010000026.1:0-8264 GCA_028694545.1 Zavarzinia sp.
GGGCGGTCCAAATCAACAACCGTCTGCACAGTCAAATCGAGGTTCCCGAACTGACCCTGAGCGCAGCGGCAATCAATCACGCGCGGCAGGAATTCCGGCTCGAAGGCTATTACAACATTCCGTTCGTGCACGACGGGCTGTTGTCGGAAATGCTGGACGCGACGCGCCTTGGCGATTTGAAGATCGACGCGACCGTTGCCGTACCGGGCACGCAGAACGTCCTGGACGTGTATCTCAGCGAGATCATTCTTCCGGCGACGCCGGCGGAAGCGGCCTAGCTAGAGAGGCGGTGCGCGATGTCTGAGGCCGTTTACGGACCACAGGAATACACGCCGTCGGCGCAGTTCACGCCGGTGCTGACGGCCGACGTACAACCACAGCAAACCGGCGGCGGTGGCGTCATCATGCAATTGTTCGGCGGGATTGCGAACATAGCGCGAGCGGCGGCCAGTCCCAAAGGTCAACAGGCCATCGGTAACGTCGTGCAGGCCGTCCAGACCTGGCAGGAATTGGACGTTCGGTCCAAGGAAGCCAGTACGGCGGCCAAGCTGGCGAACATGGCGCAGGCCTGGCTGAATCCGGCGAACTACCAGACGGCGACGCCGGGGATCGTCTCGGCAAGTAGCAGCGCGCCGGCGACGCCGGGGCCGGCCGATGCGCCGGCGGCGGCCGGCGGGTCGAATCTGCTTCTCATCGGCGCGGTCGTCGTCGGGGCGATTCTCTTGTCGCGGGGGCGGTGATGTTCTGGCTTCTGCCCGCCATCATCTACGCGGCGAAAGACGCGATTGAGAAGCGGGCGGCGGCCGCGCACTACGGCGCGATCATCGCCGAGCGCGAAGGCGTGGACGTCCCTAAGGGCGGCTCTTTGAAAGCCAAGGTGGAACGCTGGAAGGCGATCGCGCCGTACGCCAAAGAGGCGCAGGCGGCGGCCGGTGGGGCGTCGGAACTGGCGATGTTGCGACGCAGCGAACGCATGGTCGAGCGCTCTATCGAAGAACAGAGCCAAGTATTCGAGGCCCAATCGCGCATCTACGGGCGCGATCCTGCAATCGCAGCGGCGAACGCCGAGGCCGATCTGAAAGCCTTGCCAATGGTGACGCGGGCCGATCTGGCGGCCGGTGGCGTTCGGCCGGCCGATGTCCAGCCGGCTACACAAGCGCCGGACCCGTTTCTTCCGGCGTTGGTGGTGGCGGGTCTTTGGTACTGGTCGAAACGAAGGAAGTAGCTATGCCGCAATGGCCTTACAATCGAGTGAGCGAGTACAACCGAAGCCTGTTGTCCATCGGCAGCGGCGTTGGCAAGCCGGGCCGGATCGAGGACCCGAACGTTCGGCGGCGGCCGTTGCGACCGGACCCGGCAAGGGTGCCGAATCGGCCTGTCGATAAGGCGCAAATGCCCAAGGTGCAATTGCGAACGGTGGCCGATCATCTGCGAATGCTCGAAACGCGGTTCCGCAAGGACTCCGAAGCGCGGCTTATCTACACGCATTCCGGCGGTTTCGTGGGTCAAGGAATGTACCGCCAGAGGCAGGAAGGGGCGCGAACGTGAACGGAAACGGAGTACATCCGGCGATACGACCGCTTGAAGTCCCGGTCAAGACCATTGAAATTGACCTGGCGGCCGTCGTGGCGGATCGAGAGATTAGCGTCCGGGGCGATTTGCTCGGATGCTGGCTCGCGCCGGATACGAACGCCGAGATCGGAATCCGGTTCCAGACGCGGTCCGAGCCTTTAATCCCGTTCCGACAAGGGATGTTTCTGGAACTGAGCTTTGACCGAATCTTCATCACGAATCCCGTCGTCGGCGTGGGAACCATGTATCTGATCTACGGCGATTCGTCGGCGGCGCGAATCCATGCCAATCCGAGCGACGTGGGCGTTCTGACGGCGATTCGCGACGAACTGGCAGGCGACGTTCTGGGCGAAGGCTTCGGCGCGGCCGTCGTCGGCGTGGCGGCGGCGGTGGCGGTGGCGGCGAACGCGGACCGTAAGGGCCTGCACGTGCAGGCGGGGCTGGGCAACGCCGGAACGATCAATATCGGGCAGACGAACGCGGTCACGGTCGCGAACGGCATTCAGCTAGTGGCCGGGCAATCGTTTTGGCTGGACGATTACCGTGGGCCGCTGTGGGGCATCGCGACGGCGGCGGGGCAGCGGCTCAATTGGTTTGAGGTGTAACGATGGGAATCAGTGGACTGGGCAGCGTGACGGTGATTCAACTGCAAGACCGGGGGGACCCGGCGGCGGTCGATTTCACACAAGCCGACTTGACGATGGACAACACCTGGCGCAATCTGGACTTGTCGGCGATTATCGCGGACCCGGACGCATCGTTCGTCCTGTTGCGGGCGACGATCAACGATGCGAACGTCGGACGGACGCTGCATTTCCGGCGGGACGGCAACGCCAACGCCATCGCGATTCAGGGCCTGGGCGTACTGGTGGCCGGTGAGACCCATGAGGGGGTGTTTCTGGTGCCGATTCCGGCGACGCAAATCATCGAATACCGCGCATCGGCGGCGCTGGCGGCCGTGGAAATCACCGTTCTTGGCTGGGTGGCGTGATGTCGGAAACGTGGAAGTCCATTCCCGATGAGTACCAACTCGCCGTCGGCGACGTGGTCCGTGTCTGGTCGCAGGTTATCGGCATGGGCAAGGTGCCGACGGCCGTCGAAATGGACCATATCGCCAAGCGCGTCGAGGAAAGCGACCCGCGGTTCCGGGTTGAGGGGTACAGTTACCCGGACGCTGATAACTGGATGTTCGTTAAGGTGCGCATCACCGAGCCACGAACGCCAAGTCCGCAATTGGCCGGCTCGCATGTGACGGCGTATCTGGTCGTCGGGCTGGTCGGTGCCGCGCTGGCGACGTTGGGCATTTGGGCCGTCAGTGATATCGAGCTGCGCGAGACGGTCACAGAGGCCGTCGGCGAAACGGTGGACAAGGCGGCGTGGGGCCTGGCGAAGTATGCGGCCGTCGGAATCGTCGGCTATCTGGCCGTCAAGGCGATAGGGGGGCACAAGTAATGGTTCGACCGTTGGTTATCACGAACGAAATGCGGGGCCGGGGCGAACATTGGCAGATGGACGTTCGCGCCAAGCGGCAGGCGTGGATAGATGTCCGCGCGTGGGGTGCAACAGGCGACGGGGTGACGTTCGATACGCGGGCGATTCAACACGCGTTAGAGATGGCGGCGGACGTTCCGTCGCCGGTCTATCTGCCGGCGGGGGTGTACCGCCTTGACGAACCACTGGCGGGTCACAGTGGTTTGGAGATCGTCGGCGATCCGTGGCGGACAACGCTCGTTCAAGCCGAAAACGACGCGGCGATTCTGGACGTCCGCACGGGTGCCGACGTGGGGCCGGTGACGTTGCGGGGTTTGATGCTGCGCGCGACGGGCGAAGGCTGCTATGGGGTCCGCGGCGAAGCGGCCGACTGGTATCTGACGGGCCTGCGCGCGAGCGAATGCAGCTTTTACGCCGATCTGGCGCATGGTGTGGTGGGCAAGCTGGCGTTGTGTACGTTCAACCGGTGCTTTTTCGGGCATCATGGCGTGGCGGGCGATTCGTTTCAGCCGGTTTGGGCGGGCAACATCGACGGGGCGCGCTACGCGTTCTCAAATGTATTTCGAGACTGTAAATTCGTTCGCGCCAAGTCATGTGATGGCGCGGTGCAGTTGGGCACGGGCCATGCGACCGAGTTCGAGAATTGCATCTGGGAAGCAATCACCGTGCCGGCCATTCATGCCAGAGGGATGACGTCCATCCTCCTTTTGAACCCGACGTTTGAAGCCATCAACCCCAGTTCCGGCGAAAACTGCATAATGGATATCGCCGATGACGGATTGGGCGGCAACCGATATGTCCGTGTCCGATGGATCGGTGGGCGCTGTTCTCAGGCGGCCGGCATGACGGATGCGGTGGCGTTTTGCGATGCAGGGTCCCACGTCGAAATCGAGAATGCGATTCTCAACGTGCAGGGTTATATCACGGAACGGGCCGGGCCGCAGTATGACCGAAATGCCAGCGTCTCTTTGTGTCAACTGATTGGTTATGCCGGTACGGCATTTCGGTCCGAGGAACGCGGACTCGCCGGCGTGTTGAATCTGAGAGGCGTATTCCCGCTGCGCATCCCGGCCGTAGCGGCGGAACCGGGGTTCCCGCAGGAGCATAACCTGTACATGGACGACGGAACGAATCGCGGGGACCGCGTTCGGGGCTGGCGATACTACGACGGCACTGCATTCAGGGACCTGGGTCACAGCGGAGGCCGGGCGACGCATTCCTATGGCGGCGGCACGGCGACGTGGGAGCTGACGGAAAAAGAAGCGGACGCCAGCCTGTTTTGGGTGACGGCGGCCGGCGGGGCGGCGGTTGCCTCATTTCCAACGGTGCGGCCTGGCAAGAATTTCACGGTGTACAACGGCAGCGGCCACGCGATTACATTCCGAGTCGGCGCGGCGGGCGGTGAAGTGGCGACGAATGCGAAATACAGCATCTGGACGATGACAAGCACCAACTGTGCGAAAATCTACGAGCAACCATAGGATCGAATCGAATGGCGAGAAAAACGTACAAGAAAAAGACATCGGCCCGACGGGCGGCCGGCAAGGGCGCGAGCGTCTACAAGGTCAAGGGCGGATACCGCGTCTCTCGCAAGCGCCGCAAGGCCAGCGGGAAGGCAAAGCGGCGGGTGCGCCAGTCATGGCCGTAAAGCGAACCACGTTCCGGCGAAAGGCGACGGCGAAGCGCTTCAAGGGCGTGGGCCGGCGCGTCTACAAGGTCAAGGGCGGCTATCGGGTTTCGCCTGGCTGTCCGAGAAAGGCAAGCGAATCGAAACGGCGGCGGCTCCTGGCAAGCCGAACGAAAACGCGGCGGCCGGCTCGGCGCAGAACGCGGCGGCTGAGGCTGGGACCGATTGTAATCGACAACATCCCGTTTTGAGGGGCCGATAGGTCGGACGAAGGCAAGATCGGCCGTCAGAGCGAGCCACAGAGAACGGAAGTCACGAGGAAAATGGACGATGAAACGATTTGGGATCATTTGGGGCCTTGTCTGCCTGTTGGCTATCTGCGCCGGCGGGTGCAGCGAAGCGCAGCGGGAAACCGTGGACCGATGGGCGCCGACGGCGCAGCAGGTCGGGCAGGCGGCCGGGGAGTTCGCCGGCAGCGAGACCGGGCAGGCGCTCTTGCCGCCAGACGTGAGCTTTTGGGGTTCGCTTGGTGGTCTGAGCGTGGCGGCGCTGGCGGCGATCTGGCAGACGGTCCGACGCAATCAGACGTTTGAGACGCTGTCGGCGGTGACGAAGGCGGTGCAGGCGTCCGGCGGTAAACATACAGAGGCCGTCAAGGCGCTTGTGAACGTGGACGCGGCCGGATCGGCGTTGATCGAACAGGCGAAGAGGGCATAATGAGCAACCAAACGAAATGGATCCTACTGGCCGTCCTGGCCTATGTGGTCTTCGTTCGCGGCCGGGCGGTCCCGGCGGCGGCCGGGCCGGCGATTGCGACCGATGGCCCGTGGGTCTACGCATGATGGCGTCCTGGATCAAACAGCAGGCCGGCGTCGTGATTACCCTGGCGGTCCTGTTCGCCGGCGTGGTGGCCGGCTACAGCCGCTTGGCGGCGGAACAGGCGGCTTTGTGCAAGACCGTAGACCGCAAGGCCGACAAGGAGCAAGTCACACGCGAATTAGATCAAATCCATTTCGCCTTACAGCGGATCGAGGGCAAGATTGATGATCTTCGGCGCTAGCTCGATTCAAATCGCCCTGGCGGTCAAGGGCATCACGGCGGCGGCCGTACGGATCGACCCGGAGCGGCGGACGGTCCGATTCGAGTACATCGAGCGCGGCCGGCGGCAAACGCGGGACTACACGTTCACAGACATTGAAGCATTCGTAAACGCGCATCTCCCATCCTTGCCCGACGCGGACGACGTGGGCATACCCTCCGAGAGAGACGGCTAAACGCCGTCTCTTGTTTTTTTCCTTCTGGCACTCCCTTTGCGACTTGACGGGGAGAAAGAACGTCTGTAAACTGTTGGGTGCGGCGGCGGTAGACGCTCGCCCCTACCGGAGCGGCGTCTACCGGGCGTCCGCGCCTCCGGCTTCTCCGCCCTGGACAAGGCGGTGTCCGCCTCTGGCGGACCCAGTCACAGGCCGGCTTCGCCGGCAAGGCGGCTCAGGGAGTAGACGCCGGGCCGGGAGAAGATTTTTCATATTTTCCCGGTTTTTCCCTTGACAAGGCGATCCGCATCGAGTAGACTTTGAGCATGGCCATTTGGAAACCAGCGAAAACGGTGTACATCCACGAGGACGGCGGCGTCCAGGATCGCGCGATCATGCACGCCTTGAACGCCAAGGCGAGATCGCGAAACGAGACGGTCGCGGCCTTCGTCCGACGGCAACTGGAACGAACGCTGAGGATCAAACATGGAAACGCTGTTGCGAATCCTGATTGAGTCCGAGAGCCAAGAGGAACGCATAGCGATGGCTCAGGCGATTGACCAGAATTTCGCGCTGCTCGCGCAGCGGGACAAGGTCTTTATGATGATCGCCGTCGGAATGGGTGTCTTTCTGTTTGGCCTGTGCATCTATCTAAGCTGGCGTGTGGACCGGCTCGAACGGCGACTTGGGGAAGGCGGGCAATGGAGGCAAGCGGCCTAACGTCCCATAAGATATGTTCTGTAATATTGGCGGTCTATTATATCCAGAATAGATCGTCCGATCTCCGTCTACGGAAAGTGTACGAAACACAGTAGGGCGGGCAAGGGAATGGAACGCAACGGCGGTAAGGAATGGATCGAGGTTAAGGCGGGCTACACGGAGGCCCTGGTCAAAGACCCGCGCTTCGAGACGATCAGCAGCGGCAACGATGGGCGGTCGCGAACGCGGCGCGTCTACATCTTCCGTTGGCCTGGTGACAGACTGGAAGGGCAGCTTGTCGCCGGGCCGATCTGCAACACGCGGCGGAATGCGTCCTACGTCGTCGAGACCGATGAGGGCGATGAGGTTGAATTCTACGGCAACAAGCAACTGCATCAGATGCTCCCGGACTTGCGGGGTAAACGCGTGCGCATCGAATATATCGGCTGGCAGCGCTTGCCGCGCTGCACGAAGCCGCGAAAGGTCTATCGCGTGTGGGAGGTCAAGGGCCTGGGCCTGCTGGCGCCGTCGGGCCTGGACGAGAAGACCGAAGGCATCTATCCCGACAAGGTGCGCAGTGCGCCGGACTATTGTGGATGAAAGGGACGTGATGGCAAAGAAAGAGGCGTTGACGTGTCCGAATTGCGGGCAGGCGGCGGAAAAGCTGATTCGTGAAGGACGGACTTACATCCTCTGTGAATCGGAAGACAAGGTCTACGAATTGACGGCGACGGGCGCAAAATTTCGATCGCGCGGCCGGCTGGACGACATCGAGCGGCGGCTTGCGGCGCTCGAAGGGAAGCCGGAACCGGAACCGGAACCGAAACCGAAACCAGCAGACGAGGTCACGGAAGACGATGGCGAAGAAGAAGACGGCGGGCCGTGCATCGAAATCACCTTCGGCGACGAGGACGAGGACGGCGAAGAAGAAGACGACGGCGACGAACGTGACGTTCACTCCTGATAGGGTCGGGCAGGATTCCCGGACCGGGGGCGGAATTGAGTCCGCTTCCTTTGAGACTACGCCTTATCCGAGTGTCGGCGACAACCCGGCCTTTGCCGATTTCGTGCGTGGCGAGATCGGGCCGGACGATGTCGAATCCGTGGCATTGGGGGCCGACGTTCCCGGTGAAGGCGAATCGAAGAGGAAACCCGGTCCGGGCCGACCTCCGGGGACGGGCAAGCACCAGAAGGCGGCCAAGGCGCTCAACGAGTTCCAGGCGGCCGGGATTGACGAAACGATCATGGCCAGCGTCTTCAAGGGCGCATTTCAGGCGCTGGCGTTCGCGCTGGACGAGAAGGGCCTGAATCTGTCGGCGGCAGAGGCCGATGCATTCGCCCGTCCCGCGTGCGTGCTCTGGGGCTACTACATGCCCAACACGATATCGCCGGTTCAAGCGGCATGGAGTCAGATGGCAATGGTTGCGCTGGGCGTGTTCGGGGCTAGGTCCGAAGCGCTGTCGCGCGGCTGGCGCAAGCGTACGGGGCTAAAGGCGCGGTCGGGGATAAGTGCTCCGGCTCCGATCGCGCCGGCTATTCCGCCGATCCAGCAATCCGGCGGGATTCCCGACGCCGGGCCGGTCAAGTTCACGCCGGCCAAAGCGCCGGAAGGCGGGCAATGA
>JAQVKV010000026.1:8364-11131 GCA_028694545.1 Zavarzinia sp.
AATGACCGACGGTCGAAATATCTTTGTATGTGGTCGGACGGGCAGCGGCAAGACGTGGCTGTTGCAGCGCCAGCTGTTGATCG
Organism: Zavarzinia sp.; assembly: GCA_028694545.1. GTDB lineage: Bacteria > Pseudomonadota > Alphaproteobacteria > Zavarziniales > Zavarziniaceae > Zavarzinia. The sequence goes on from JAQVKV010000026.1 coordinate 8,448, forward strand.
GCGTGCGGCGGTTGATCGTCTACTTGCCGAAGCGCGAAGAGGTCGGCTATGCGGGCATTTACTTTGATGCATTCAACCAGGAACGTTCGGACTTCTATCGGGCGTGGCTGGACGCATGGAGTAGCGGCGGCAATCATCGCTTGATCTATCGGCCGGACGATCCATTCGAGACGGCGACATTTGACCGAATCTGCATGGGCGTCTATCACGCGGGCGACTGCACGTTCGTGGCCGAAGACCTTGCCGGCTACGTAAACGAGCGGAGCGGCTTGGGCGCTGGGTTTAAGACGCTCTTGACGGCGGGCCGGACGCGGGGCGTCACAACATACCTCGTCACACAGCGGCCCTATCGGATTCCCAGAGAGGTCACGAGTCAAGCACGAGAGGCGTATCTCTTCGCGACGCATGAGCCCAACGATGTGGCCTATATCCGAGAGGCATTCGGCGTGGACGCGGCGGCGGCGATGGAGCGGGCCGGGCAATACGAATACGTCCATTGGATCGAGACGGGGAAAGTCGAGGTCGGCAAGGCATGAAGGTCGAGCCGGTAGGATCGTGGGGCAAGCAACAATGGTACCTCGCGAAGGTTGGGACCGGTCGGTCTACGGTGATTATCGTGCGGGGCCGCAAGGCGTTTGCCGTTGGCCAGTCGATCAGATTCGCCGAGCTGCGAGACTTTGCGGGAATGTGCGTCGGAACGACGCCGGCCTGGCGATCAGGTCGTATTTACGACATCGCGGCAGGGCGGCTTTACGTGGAGAGAATGTGACGGCGTGGCATGAACGGATGGTCGGTGCGGTCGTGGCGGTCCTGCTGCTGGCGGGGTGCGGATCGTACGAGCCGGTTCCGCCGGTCGATCCGCCGGCGTTGACCGTCAAGCAGCGACAGAAGGCGTGGCAGGATCAAATGAAACGGCAGGGCGGCGTTGTGATTGAAGGGGCAAGTCATGGAGCAAACGAGCGAACGGCCGGCAGCGCTGGCGTTGGCGCGGATTCTGCCGCCGGACAAAGGCTGTGACCGACAAACCTACACGACGTATGTCGCCAGCGTTCTGGCGGGGCCGGCAGTGACGCTAAGTGAGATTGCGGACTTGTGCAAGGTCTACGGCTGCGCGGCGGACAAAGTCATTGGCGCGATCGTCAAGGACAGGCTACCGACGAAAGGCAGGAAGGCATGAGCGATCTAAGCGACGCGGTCGAAACGATGATGGCGGCCTTGGCCGATGCGATGGACGTGTGGAAGCGGATCGGGGAGCGGATCAATACCCTGCAGGATCGAATCGGCCGGATCGAATCGAGACTGGCGGCTCTGGACTTGCGGGTCCAGGCGGTCGAAAACCGGCCGGCCGGTGATCTGGCTGAATCCGTCCATCCGTCCGTGCCGGAGATGTTAAAGGGCGTGGCGAAACGACTTACGGCGCTTGAGGACACGGTGAAAACCCTCGATACGTGCAGGTGCCGAACACAATAGACCTTATCTCCGTGACGGCCGGCCGGGTTTAGACTCGTTCCCGGCCGGCTTTTTTTGTGCGAAAAAATAATGGTGGGGGCCTTGACGCGGCCGGGCGCTGGTCTGTATGCTGGTGGGCGCTGGCATCCCCCAATGCCGACAAGCAAAAGGAATTGCGATATGAAACTTTCGTTTCCCTCCGTGGACTTCATCCTCAAGGTCGTTCTGACTATGATCATCGTGGGTGTGGTCGTCAATGCCGTCCCGCAACTGTCGTTCGTGAAACAGTACCTGCCGTAAGGCCGGGAAGTCCCACATTCAACGAGAAAGAGAGGATTTCCCATGAAACTGCACAGAAGGTTTCTCGGCCATCTGACATATCAGGCGGGGGGCTTCGACACGCTCCGTCTGCCTCGGAACTATGTGTACTCGGCGCTGCAGTTCTGCCTGATTGCCGACATCAGCCGGACGGCCGACGCCGGCGACGCCAAGGACAGCGCGCCGGCGCAACTGGTTCAGAGCATGGAAGTGGTCGTCAACGGCAAGAACACGGTCAAGCGGCTGGACTATGAGACGATGCACAGGCGGAACCAGCAGTATCACGGCGTTCGGCCGTACATCGAAGCGGCGAATCTGGCGGGCTATGGTTCGCTGACGAACGACATCAGCAAAGTCGCGGCGCAGTTCGACTTCGAGCTTCCGCCTCAGGGTCCGTGGTCCAAGGGCGTCGATTGCCTGCTGGACGCGCGCGGCATGAGTTCGCTGGACTTGAACGTTCGCTGGGGCCAGCCGAACGACATTATGAACGACGGCTACGGCGGTACGGTCACGGTGCATTCGGCCAAGCTGCTCGTCTGGACGCTCGAACGCGTCAACGCGCCCGTCGTTCCCTACGCGCTGTGGAAGGAGTACCAGCTTCTCAGCCAGACCATTCCGGGCGCTGGCGTCCTGACGCTCGACCTGCCGGTCAACACGACGTATGAGTCGATCATGCTCAAGACGCACGCCGACGGGAATCAGGTGAACACGATCATTCCGTTTGGGATGGCGCTGTTCAACCCGATTCGGCTGTATTCCGGCTCGGAGGTCTACCACGATATCCCGGCCGGGGCGGTCCAAATCAACAACCGTCTGCACAGTCAAATCGAGGTTCCCGAACTGACCCTGAGCGCAGCGGCAATCAATCACGCGCGGCAGGAATTCCGGCTCGAAGGCTATTACAACATTCCGTTCGT
>JAQVKV010000628.1 GCA_028694545.1 Zavarzinia sp.
TCCGATCTGGGTGCTCCGGGTCGACCGCGCCCAGGCCGGCCGCTTCGGCGCCGACATCACCTCGGTCGGCAACGCGGTGCAGCTCGTCACCAATGGCGTGAAGATCGGCGAATACCGGCCGGATGACGCGGACGAGGAGATCGACATTCGCGTCCGCTTCCCCGAGGCCATGCGCAACCTCGACGCCTTCGACCAGCTCCGCCTCGAAACGCGGATGGGCCAGGTGCCGATCTCGAGCTTCGTCGAACGCGCGGCGGAACCGACCACCGGCAAGCTGAAGCATGTGGACGGCAAGCGCGTGATCACCCTCCAGGCCAATACCGCCCCCGGCGTGCTGGCGGACGACAAGGTGCGCGAGATCAAGGCCTGGATGGCGACCCAGCACTTCGATCCCCGGCTGGAGATCATCTTCCGTGGCCAGGACGAGGAAACGGCGGCCGCCGGCGCCTTCCTCGGCAAGGCGTTCTTCGTCGGCCTGTTCCTGATGGCGATCATCCTGATCACCCAGTTCAACAGTTTCTATTCCACCTTCGTGATCCTGTCGGCGGTGGCCCTGTCGACGATCGGCGTCTTCGCCGGGCTGCTCATCACCGGGCAATTGTTCTCGGTGGTCATGACCGGCATCGGCGTTATTTCGCTGGCCGGTGTCGTCGTCGCGCACAATGTCGTGCTGATCGACACCTACAAGGAATTGCGCGAGGGCGGCATGGAGGCCTATGAGGCGATCCTGCGCACGGGTGCCCAGCGCATGCGCCCCGTGCTGCTGACCACCATCACCACGATCGTGGGCATCCTGCCCATGGCGCTCGGCCTCACCATCGACGTCATCGGGCGCGAGGTGACCGTGGGCGCGCCCTCGGCGCAATGGTGGATCCAGCTTGCCACCGCTGTCGCCTTCGGCCTCGCCTTCGCGACGGTGCTGACGCTGGTGGTCACGCCCTGCCTGCTCGCCCTGCCTTTGCGTCTGCGCGAGACCTGGGGCCCGCGCCTGCGCCGCCTGACCGGACGGCGCGCCCGGCACGCCTGATACCGCCGACCGCGCCCGTTTCCGGCGGGCGCGGTCGGAAGGCGCCGGTCACTCCGCCGCGACGCCCGTGGTCTCCTCGGCGATATGGCGCTTCATCAGGGCGTGCATCTGGTTCACCGCGACGTCATGGGCCGTGCTCATGTTGGGGCGGCCGGGGTCGCGCCGGATGTTGCGGTACTGGGCCTCGATCATCTCCTTGTCCTCGAGGAAGGCCTTGTGGATGCCTTCATAGAGGAGGTCGCCGATCTCGGGCGTCGCCGTGGCCTTGCTGGCGCCCCAGGAGAAATAATAGATGCATTGGCCAGCGCTGACCGGCACCACCGACTGGCAGGTCCAGGTATCGAGCAGCAATTGCCCGTTCGAGGGGCCCTCGGTCGCGGTGCCCGGGCTATAGACCTGGAAGCGCATGACGAAGACGCAGGGCATCACCACCGAATAATCGGTCAGCATGTCGTAGCGCCCGTCCATGATGTGCTGGACGAAGACCAGCGCCGGCACGTTGCGCACCCAGCGCTCCACCCGCATACCCCGGTCGAGCCGGGTGATCGTCGGCAGGCTGCGGGAGAATTCATCGCCGCCGAAGGTCTTGCGATGGACATAGGTCAGGTGGGAGAAATCGAGCAGGTTGTCGATCACCAGGCGATAGTCGGCATCGAACACCAGCGAACTGGGCCGGATGTCCCAGTCCGGATCGCCCGGCCCCACGGAGAAGGGCACCAGGGCGGGATCGGCCAGCGCCGGATCGCCCATCCAGACCCAGATCCAGTTGTCCCGCTCGATCACCGGATAGGTCCGCACCCGCGCCTTGACCGGGATAATGTCCTGCCCCGGGATGTCGACACAGCGCCCGCTCGGATCGAACTTCATGCCGTGGTACATGCAGCGCAGGCAATCGCCCTCGATCTCGCCCAGATGCAGGGCAGCCTGCCGATGACAACAGCGGTCCTCCATGGCGACCACCGAGCCATCCTCGCGCCGGTAGAGCGCCAGCGGCTGGTCGATGATCGTCCGCGCCAGGACCTTGCCCTGCGGCAGGTCGTAGTCCCAGCCCGCCACGTACCAGCAATTCTTCACGAACATTCCAGTCCTCCCTGTATTCGGCCACGATGCGTCGCGTGCCCTTCTTCCCCCGAATAGCGGTCGCACGGGCGCAATCACGCCGGCATCGACCGGTGCGGGATCCTGTTCTCGATCATTCGGATATCGTGACCAGCGCCTGCGGCACCAGTTGTGGGGACGAGCGCCGGCCTCGGCCGCCCCTCGACAGGCGATGGTTCGCCCTTCATTGGCCTCTCCCGCGTCGACGTCCCCCTCGTCGATGCAAAGATCATTGGCAACCGCCTTGGTTGGCGGCCTTGTTTCCGTGTTTCAGGAAAGTCTGAACAGGGGGCCCCACCCCGTCCAATACCGTTTGGGCCCGGGCCTCATACCGCGCCGGTATGAATGCTCCAACCGGGGCCGGGATCCCGGCCGGGCCTCAATCGGGCGTGCCCACCTCCGCGTCGGCGGCGCGCTCATCCGCCTTGCGGCGCGCCCGCTGCCAGGCGAGGGGTCCGAAGGGAATGGTGCAGGCGTAAACCAGGATCACCGC
>JAQVKV010000629.1 GCA_028694545.1 Zavarzinia sp.
AGCTGCACGAGGACGAGCGCCGCCAGCAGGATCAGCACCAGGCGCCCGACGATGCCGACCCGTGCCATCATGGCCCGACCCTTTCCACTTCGGCCGAGAGGATATAGCCGCCGTTGCGGACCGTGGTGATGCCGAGCGCCGCCTGCGGGTCCACCGCCTCGAGCTTGCGGCGCAGGCGCGAGATGCCGACGTCGATGGTGCGGTCGAAGGGATCGGCGCTGCGCCCCCGCGTCCAGTCCAGCAACTGGTCCCGGCTGAGCACCCGGCGCGGATGCTCGACGAGACAGGCGAGAAGATCGAATTCCGCCGAGGTCAGTGTCACCCGTGCCCCCTCCAGGGTCTCGACCACACGCCCGTCGAGATCGACGACGATGTCGGAAAAGCGCAGGCGCCTCGTCGCGCGGGCCACCTCCTGCCGCTCGCCCCGGCGCAGCACGGCGCGGATGCGGGCCAGCAGTTCGCGCGGGTTGAAGGGCTTCGGCAGATAGTCATCGGCGCCAAGTTCAAGGCCGATGATGCGGTCGATGTCCTCGCCCTTCGCCGTCAGCATGACGATCGGAAAGGGCACCTGGCCGGCAAGGCGACGACAGATCGACAGGCCATCCTCTCCCGGCAGCATGAGGTCCAGCACCATCAGCGCCGGCGTCACCCGGGCCAGCACCCCGTCCATGGCGCGGGCGTCTTCCGCCGCCTCCACCGAGAAGCCTTCGCGCGTCAGGAAATGGCCGAGCAGGTCGCGGATCTCGGGGTCGTCCTCGACCAGAAGGATCGTCTTCGTCATGGCGCGATTGTCCGCCAACCGGGACGGCGCGCAAGAGGGGTTACAAATCGTTACAAATCGGCGGTTGCCGGCAATATGGGCGCAAACCGCCGATCCCATGATCACCCTCGTTCCCGACGGGAAGACGAATTCTTTCGAGGAGATCGGTCATGAACAAGTCCCTGAAACTCACCCTCGCTGCCCTGGCCGCCACCCTGACCCTGGCCGGCGCCACCTCCGAGAGCTTCGCCCGCGACCGTAGCGTCTCGGGCACCGGCGCCGGCGGTCACAGCTATTCCCGCAGCCTCGAAGGCGGCTGCGCCAACGGCACCTGCAGCCGCACCCGCCAGGGCACCACGCGCGGCGGCAACACCTGGAATTCCAGCCGCAGCGCCACCGGCAACGGCGACGGCACCTATACGACCAACCGCAGCGCCCAGGGCCCGAACGGCGCCTCCTATACCGGCAGCGGCAGCGGCGGCAATGGTTCCTACAATCATTCAGGCACCGTCACCGGCCCGAACGGCGGCAGCGCCACGGTCGACCGCAGCGTGACCGTCACGCCCGCGCAGTGATCCCGGCGAACAGGAGACACCCCATGTACCGCAAGTTCGTCCTCGCCGCCGCCGCCGTCCTGGCGCTGGCCGCGACGGCCCTGATCGCCCCGGCCTTCGCCCAGGGTGGCCCGGCCGCCCAGAAGGTCCGCGCCGCCTGCACCAAGGACATCGAGACCCTGTGCCCCGGCGTCCAGCCCGGCGGCGGCCGCATCCTGCAATGCCTGAAGGAGAAGAAGGATCAGGTCTCGCCCGACTGCGTTGCCGCGCTGGAAGAAGCGCGCGCCCTGCGCGGCCAGGCGGCGCAGTAACCGGTCGCGCCCTCGCGATCTCGTCAACGCGCCCTCGCCCCGGCCCTCTCCCCCTTTTTGGGGGCGAGGGAGAAAAGCCCCTCGCCCCGCTCGGGGAGAGGGGTTGGGGTGAGGGGGAGGCACCCCACGCATGGAGTTCCCGATGGAATGGCTGCTTCAAGGGCCGGTGGCGACGACCGGTCCCCGCCTGCTGCCGGCGGCTTTCCTCGTCGTCCTCGTCCTCGCGGAGGCCGGGATTTTCTGGTATCGCGGCCGGGCCGCCTATGACCTCGGCGAGACGGCGGCGACCGGCGTCATCATGATCGGCCAGCGCCTGATCGGGCTCGTCGCCGCGCCTCTGATCCTCGTGCCCCTGTTCGGCCTTCAGGACTGGCGCCTGTTCGACATCGACATGGGCGATCCGCTCGCCGTCGCCGCGCTCTTCCTCGGGGTCGAATTCGCCTATTACTGGCACCATCGCGCCATGCATCGCTTCCGCCTGCTGTGGGCGACCCATGGGGTGCATCACTCCTCGACCCGGATGAACCTGACCGCCGCCTTCCGGCTCGGCTGGGGTGGGCAGTTGACGGGCGGTTTCCTGTTCTATGCGCCTTTGGTGCTGATCGGCTTTCCCCCGCTCGCGGTGCTGGCCATGGTCGCCCTTAACCTGTTCTACCAGCTGTTCCTGCACACGGCCTGGGCGCCCAACCTCGGCCCCCTCGAACGGGTGCTGAACACGCCGCGCCACCACCACGTCCATCACGCGGTGAACGACGTCTGCGTCGATCGCAATTTCGGTGGCGTGCTGATCGTCTTCGACCGGCTGTTCGGCACCTTCCAGCCCGTGCCGGCCGAGGACCTGCGCTATGGCACCATGGACGGTACGCCGACGCGCAATCCCCTGAAGGTGGCGTTGTCCGGCTGGATCGAGATGGGACAGCGGCTCATCGCCGCCCGCAGTTTCAGATCGGGAATCTCGGCCGTCTTCGGCCGCCCCTGATCC
>JAQVKV010000630.1 GCA_028694545.1 Zavarzinia sp.
CCCGCGTGCTGCGCGCCGGCATCATGGATCTTCAGCTCACCCTGCTGCTCTCGACCGCCCTCGTCGTCCTCGTCATCGCGCTGTTCCTGCGCCGCTTCTGGGCGACCTTCATCCCGAGCGTGACCATTCCGGTCGCCATCTGCGGCACCTTCGCCTGCATGTATCTGCTCGATTACAGTCTCGACAATCTCTCGATCATGGCCCTGATCCTCGCCATCGGCTTCATCGTCGATGATACGGTGGTCATGATCGAGAATGTCTTCCGCCTGATCGAACAGGGCGAGACGCCGATGGCGGCGGCGAAGAAGGGCGCGCGCCAGATCGCCTTCACCGTCGTCTCGCTCACCGCCTCGCTGCTCGCCGCCCTGATCCCGATCCTGTTCATGCCCGGCATCCTCGGCCGCTTCTTCCAGGAATTCGGCGTGACGCTGGCGGTCGCCATCGTGCTGTCGGCCCTGATCTCGCTGACCATGACACCCATGATGTGCGGCCACCTGCTGCCCACACGCGAGAACGAGAAGCCGCCGGGGCGCTTTTCCGCCGCCGTCGAGCGTTTCTTCCAGCGCCTGACGGACGCTTACGCAAGGGGTCTCGACGCCGCGCTGGGGCGGCCGTGGACCATGCTCGCCGTCGTCTTCGGGGCCATGATCCTCGGGCTTTCCCTCTTCGGCGTGGTGCCCAAGGGTTTCCTGCCCAAGCAGGACACGGGCGTGATCAAGGGCATTACGGATGCCCCGCCCGACATTTCCTATCAGGCGATGCGCGAGCGCCAGGCGGAGGTGACGCGCGTGATCCTGTCGGACCCCGCCGTCGACAGCGTCAGTTCCTTCGTCGGCGTCGGCCTGTTCAATTCGATCAACAACGGCAATCTGACCGTGAACCTGAAGGGCTTCGACGAGCGCGACGTCAGCGCGCAGGAGGTGGTGGACCGCCTCCGTCCCCGCCTCGCCCAGCTCTACGGCATCGATACCTATCTCTCCCCGGTCGATGATTTCGGCGTGGGCGGGCGGGCCGGGCGGGCCGCCTATCAATACACGCTGACCGGGCCCGACCTCAAAAAGCTCGAGACATGGGTCGCCCGCATGCGCGACGCCATGCGCGCCCTGCCCGAACTGGCCGATGTCTCGACCGACCAGAACGCCAACGGCATGAGCGCGCATCTCGTCATCGACCGGGAAAATGCGGCGCGTTACGGCGTCTCGGTCGCGGCGATCGACCTTGCGCTCTACAACGCCTTCGGCCAGCGCCAGATCGCCACCATCTACAAGGAATTCGACCAGTCGAAGGTGGTGATGGAAGTCCGGGCCCAGGACCAGACGGACCTCGCGGCCCTCGACCGCCTTTACGTGACCGGCGACCGGGGCCAGCAGGTGCCGCTGTCCAGCGTGACCCGGACCGAAATCGGCCTGTCGCCCGTGCAGATCAACCACATGGGTCAGGTGCCGGCCATCACCATCGGCTTCAATCTGGCACCCGGCATCGCACTCGGCACCGCCATGGACCGGATCCATGCGACGGCCAGGGCGATGAACCTGCCGCCCGACATCCAGGGCCTGTTCGCGGGTGACGCCAAGGCGGCGTCCGACGCCAATCAGGCCCAGGTCTGGATGCTGCTGGGCGCCATCATCGCCATCTATCTCGTGCTCGGCATGCTCTACGAGAGCTATGCCCACCCGCTCACCATTCTCTCGACCCTGCCGTCGTCCGGCGTCGGCGCCTTGATCGCCCTGCTGATCACCGGGACCGAATTCTCCTTCATCGCGGCGATCGCGCTGATCCTCCTCATCGGCATCGTCATGAAAAATGCGATCATGATGGTCGACTTCGCCCTGGTCGCGGAACGGGAACTGGGCCTGACCCCGCGCGAGGCGATCGTGCGCGCAGCCAGACTGCGCTTCCGCCCCATCACCATGACCACCATGGCCGCCGTCTTCGGCGCCGTGCCGCTGGCGATCGGCATCGGCATCGGCTCCGAGATGCGCCAGCCGCTGGGCATCGCCGTCGTCGGCGGGCTGCTGGCGGCGCAGGTGGTCACGATCTATACGACCCCCGTGGTCTATATCGCCATCGACCGGCTGCGCGGGCGCCACCGCTCGCGCTGGCTGCCCTCGGATGTGCCCGCCGAATGACGACGCAGAACCGCGCCGGGCGCTTCATCCTCTTCACCATCCTGCTGGACGCCATGGGTTTCGGTCTCGTGGCGCCCGTGGTGCCCCATCTGGTCGAGAGCCTGGTTTCCGGTGGCAAGGCCGAGGCGGCCACTGCGTTTGGCTTCATCCAGGCGGCCTATGCCGCCGCCACCTTCGTCTGCGCGCCCCTGCTCGGCCGCCTGTCGGACCGTTTCGGCCGGCGCCCCGTGCTGCTGATCGCCATGGCGGGCGCCACCCTCGACCATGTCGTCGCCGCCCTCGCCGGCTCGGTCTGGCTGCTGCTTGCCGCGCGTTTCGTCGCCGGCATCTGCGGCGCCAGCACGGAGGCGGCCACCGCCTATGTCGCCGATGTCTCGACGCCGGAACAGCGCGGGCGCGCCTTCGCCATCGCCGGCGCCACCTTCGCGATAGGCTTCGTCTCGGGACCGGCGCTGGGCGGCCTGCTGGGTGAACTGG
>JAQVKV010000631.1 GCA_028694545.1 Zavarzinia sp.
CGGAACATCCCTGAACATAGGTCAGGCCGCCGGGCGGCAGCACTTTCGCCAGTTCGCCTGGCCGCAAACGGACCGGTGCCACCGCCGCCCCCCACAAGTATCAGCGCAAATACTTGTGGAAGTCGGGGGCGCGCTTCTCGTTGAAGGCCGCGACGCCTTCCTTGGATTCGGGGGTGTCGTAATAGAGCTTCACCGCATGCAGCGAGAGATTGGCGATACCCCGGATCGAGTCCGAATCCGCGTTGAACGACCGCTTGGCCAGCGCCAGCGCCGTGGGCGAACGCTGCGCCAGCTTGTCGGTCCAGTCCTTCACGGCGGCATCCAGATCGGCCATCGGCACGACCTTGTTGCACAGGCCCATCTCATAGGCCTGCTGGGCTGTATAGCGTTCGTTCAGGAACCACATTTCGCGGGCGCGCTTGTCGCCGATGTGACGCGCCAGGAAGGCAGTGCCCCAGCCGGCGTCGACCGAGCCGACCTTGGGCCCGACCTGGCCGAATTGCGCCGTCTCGGCCGCAATCGTGAGGTCGCAGAGGGTGGCGAGCACATTGCCGCCGCCGATGGCGAAGCCATTGACGCGCGCGATCACCGGCTTGTGGATGTCGCGGATCAGGCCCTGAAGCTCGTCGATGGGCAGGCCGACGACGCCGCGCCCGTCATAGGAGCCTTCATGGGCCGACTGGTCGCCGCCGGTGCAGAACGCTTTCTCGCCCGCGCCGGTCAGCACGACGCAGGAAACCTCGCGGTCGTTGGCGGCGCGCTGGAAGGCGCTGATCAATTCCTCGATCGTCTGGCCGCGGAAGGCGTTATAGACCTTCGGGCGGTTGATGATGATCCAGGCGGCGCGCTCGCGCACCTCGTAGATGATGTCCTCGTAGGCGATGTCCTGGCCCATGGGGCGTTCCTCTCTTTTCGTTCGCGCGCGGGGCGTCAGATCATGTTCATGCCGCCGGAGACCGAGATGGTCTGGCCGGTGATGAAATTGGCGTCCTCGGAAGCGAGGAAGGCGACCATGCCGGCATAATCCTCCGGCTCGCCCATGCGGCGCAGGGGAATGCCGCGCACCATGGCGTCCTTCCATTTCACGGCGTTGTCGCCGGTGCCGAGGACGGACTGCATCATCGGCGTATTGGTCGGGCCAGGGCACACCGTATTCAGCAGCACGCCCTTCCGCGCCAACTCCCGCGCGATCGACTTGGTGAAGGAGATCAGCCCGCCCTTGCAGGCCGAATAGACCGCCTCGTCGCTGGTACCGACGCGCGCCGCGTCGGACGCGATGTTGACCACGCGGCCGCCGCCCCGCGCCACCATCAGCGGGCAGACGGCATGATGGGTGTTGAGCGGGCCATACATATTGATGCGGATGATCTTGTCCCACAGCGCCTGATCGGTGCTCAGGAACGGCTGCGGCCGGTCCCAGCCGGCATTGTTGCAGAGGAGCCAGATCGGGCCGAGATCGGCCTCGACCGCCGCGACGGCGGCCTGCACGGCGGCATAATCGCCGACGTCGACCTGATAAGTCTTGACCGTAGCGCCTTCGCCGGCGAGCACCGCCACTTCCTCGCCCGTCGCCGGGTTCAGATCGAAGATGGCGACCTTGGCGCCTTCGGCCGCCAGACGCAGGCTGATGGCACGGCCGATACCTTGGCCGCCACCGGTCACGATGGCGGTCTTGCCCGACAATCCACGCACGTTTCTTCCTCCCTAGGATCGAACTTCAGGAGGCGTCGACCTGGACCTCGTCCTCTTCATGGTCGACACGCTCCCCACCCAGCAGCTCGAGAAGGTTCTCCTTCATCGCCCGCAATGCCTTCACCATCACCTGCAAGTCGGCATCGTCGATACCGTGCAGGATCTCTTCCTCCGTCTCGGCGACGCTGTTGCGGATGTCCTTGATCAGCTTCGTGCCGACCTTGGTCAGAAACACCCGCTTCACCCGCCGGTCCGTCAGATCCGGCCGGCGTTCCACGAGGCCATTCGCCTCCAGCCGGTCGATCAACCCGCCAAGCGCCACCTTGCCGAGGTCCAGTTCCTCGGCCAGCGCCACCTGGGGCATGCCGTCCCGCCGCGACAGGAAGGCCAGCACCCACCATTGCGAACGGGTCACGTTCAACGGCTTCAATACCCGGTCGGTCACGTTGCGCCGCAACCGCGATACATCGTGCACTAGGAAACCGAGCCTCAATCTCCAATTCAGATCCGGCGACATGGACACCCCTCTCTAGAAGCCCGGAGCCTTTGGAAAGCCCGGCATCCATGTACTAGCGTCAATCTGCTCCCTCTGCATCAATCACTCGCGGCATCTTTATCGTACACTTGCTTACGATTAGCAAGCGAGTTATTACTCGGCCACAGGGAATGGAAACGGATCCACGATGGCAACGAGAAGCATCAAGGGAATGGGCGCCTATCTGCCCCTGCTCCGGCTCGACCGGCAGGCGGCGGTCAAGGCCTTGCGCTGGTCCGGCCTCGGCGGGCCGAAAGCGGGTCGCCGTGCCGTCGCCGCGTTCGACGAGGATTCGCTGACGCTGGCGGTCGAAGCCGCGCGCATTGCCGTGCAGCCGGCGACGGCGATCGGCAAACTCGTCGTCGCCACGACGTCTTC
>JAQVKV010000632.1 GCA_028694545.1 Zavarzinia sp.
CCGGCGCCATCAACACGGTGAAGACGATCTACGAGCTGCACCGCACCGGCGGGCGCTATGGCCTCGTCACCATGTGCATCGGCGGCGGCCAGGGTATCGCCGCGATCTTCGAGCGGGTGTAAGGCGCGCGCCTCTCACGAAAAGCCCCTCGCCCCGCTTGCGGGGGAGAGGGGTTGGGGTGAGGGGCGGCGGTTTAGGACAAAGACAATGCGGTGAGGGCGGTGTTGCCCCCTCACCCCGACCCTCTCCCCCTGAAGGGGGCGAGGGGGAATGGCCTACAGCGCGTCCGCGATGTCGTCTAGGATGGCGCGGGCCTTCTGGGCCGGCTTGGCGCTGCGCAGGATGTCGCGGCCGACGACGACGTGGTCGGCGCCGGCGCGGATCGCGTCGCCCGCGGTCATCACGCGCTTCTGGTCATCCTTCGGGCTGTCGGCGGAGCGGATGCCCGGGGTCACGATGCGCATTTCGGGACCGAGCAGGGCGCGCAGGCGTGCCGCCTCGAAACCCGAGGCAATGACGCCGTCGGCGCCCGCTTCCTTGGCCTTGAGGGCGCGATGGGCAACCAGTTCGTCCAGCGACATGGAGAAGCCCATGTCCTCGATGTCGCGCTGGTCAAGGGAGGTGAGCACGGTGACCGCGAGGATCAGCGGCTTGCGCGCGCCCGCGTTGCTCCGCGCCTCGACCGCCGCGCGGACGATCGGGGCATCGCCGGTCACGGTCAGGAATTCGCAGCCCGTGCGGGCGATATTGGTGGTGGCATTGCCCACCGTCGCCGCGATGTCGGTCAGCTTGGCGTCGAGGAAGACCTTCTTGCCCAGCCGGAACAATTCGTCGACGAGGCCGAGGCCGCCGCCGAAGACCTGCTGCAGGCCAAGCTTGTAGAACACCACCTCGTCGCCGAGCGCCGCCACCATGTTGCGCGCGTCGAGCATGCGCGGCAGGTCGAGCGCGACGATCAGACGCTCCCGCAAGGGAATGTCCAGCCGCTGCGGGACCATGTCCGGGCTCAGACGTTCAGCAGTAGATGTTCGCGTTCCCATGCGGAGATCACCTGTTGGTAAGCGTCGTGTTCAGCCTGCTTTACCTCGAGCAGGAGGGTGACGAATTCCTCGCCCAGAACCTCGGCCAGCTCCGATGCGCCCTTCAGCTTGTTGAGAGCATCGGGGAGGTAGCGGGGCAGGGCAAATTTCCGGCTGTAAGCACTGCCGCTGATCGGGTCAGACGGCTCCATCTGGTTTACCATGCCAAGGTAGCCGCAGGCCAGCGATGCGGCGATCACCAGATAAGGATTTGCATCCGCGCCCGGCACCCGGTTCTCGACGCGGCGCGATTCCGGGCCGGATTCCGGCACGCGCAGGCCCGCGGTGCGGTTCTCCCGCGCCCAATGCAGGTTGATCGGCGCGGACATGAAACGCGTCAGCCGGCGATAGGAATTCACGTTCGGCGCGATCAGCGGCATGGCCGCCGGCAGGAATTTCTGCAGCCCGGCGATATGGGACAGGAACAGCGGCGTATCGACGCCCTGCTCGTCCGAGAACAGGTTGCGTCCGGTCTTCACGTCGACGACCGACTGATGGATGTGCATGGCGCTGCCCGGTTCCTCGGAATAGGGCTTGGCCATGAAGGTGGCGTAGACGCCGTGGCGCAGGGCGGCCTGGCGCACCGTGCGCTTGAACATGAAGGCCTGGTCGGCCATCGACATCGGATCGGCGTGGTTGAAATTGATCTCGCACTGGGCCCGGCCGGCCTCGTGGATCAGCGTGTCGACGTCGAGTTCCTGCGCCTCGCAATATTGGTAGACGTCCTCGAAGATCGGATCGAACTCGTTGACCGCGTCGATGCCGTAGGATTGGCTGCCGGTTTCCGCCCGGCCGGAGCGGCCGACGGGCGGCTGCAGGGGGTAGTCGGGGTCGACGTTCTGGGCGCAGAGGTAGAACTCGAGCTCCGGCGCCACGATCGCCTTCCAGCCCCGGGCGGCGTAGAGGTCGACGACCCGGCGCAGCACCTGGCGCGGTGCGATGGAGACAGGCCGCCCGTCGCGGTAGACGCAGTCGTTGATCACCTGGGCGGTGGGATCGTCGTACCACGGCACGAGGGACAGCGTGTCGGGATCGGGACGCAGCACGATGTCAGGCTCGGTCGGATCGGTCACCTCCGAGTCGATGAATTCGCCGGTCACGGTTTGCGAGAAGATCGATTCAGGCAGGCGCAACGAGGCGTCGGACTGGCTCTTCAGGAATTTGGAGGTGGGCAGGATCTTGCCCCGGGCCACGCCCGAAATGTCGGGAACGAGGCATTCCACCTCGGTGATGTGCCGTTCCCGAAGCCAGACATCAAGCTGCGACATGACCACCCTCTTTTCCGCGTCTTTCGGCATAGTGACGGGCGGCGGCGCCGAATGCACCGAGAAGTCGCATGGAGACCGGATTTTCCAGCGCACGCCATTCCGGGTGCCATTGTACCGACAGAAGGAAGCCCGGCGCATCGGGCGCCGAAACCGCCTCGATCGTGCCGTCGGGCGCTACGGCCTCGACCCGGAGGCCGGGGGCCAGGCGGTCTATCGCCTGTCCGTGCAGGGAATTGACCATGAATTCGCGCTCGCC
>JAQVKV010000633.1 GCA_028694545.1 Zavarzinia sp.
CCGGCCATCACGATAGTCCTCCAGCGCGGTCAGCAGGTCGAGGGTGACGAAAGCGCCCTCACGCGAAAAGGCCATCTCCGGCGCGATCCCGCTCACGGTCAGGGTCAGGACCTTGCCCTCCACCTGGTCGGCGATGCGGCGCTGCACGGCGAGACGTAAACGGTCCCCCGGCTGAAGCCCCATCTTCCTTGCCGCCGCCGCCGACAGCACGATGCCCTCGTCGCCGGGTGCCGCGACCGGCGCGATGAGCGGATCACCGGGCGCGGTCGGCGCCAGTTCGGCGGTCAGCGCATTGCCGCCGTCGGACGCCGCCAATGTCGCCGTCGCCGCCAGTTGCCGCGTTCGCCCGACGATGAAGCTGACACCCGCTTCCCGCCCCAGGGCCGCGATCTCCTCGGCCGAGAGATTGCGATTGCCGAGCGAGGAGACCTCGCGCATGCGCGGGTCTTCCAGCAATTGGGCCCGCATCGTGTCGATCACCCCGGTCTTCAGGCCGAGCAGCACGAGCAGCGGTGCCATGATCGCCGCCAGCGCGACGATGAAACAGGCGGCCAGCCCCTTCTCGTGCCAGAGATCCGCGAGGGCAAGGCGCAGGCTCAGCATGGCGCGAACCGGGCGCAGGTACCGTCCGGCCCCGCTTCCACCTGGGGCACCAGCCGGGTCTCGATCCGGCCGGCCAGCCTGTCCTGATCATGGCTAGCGACGATCAGCGCCGCCCCCGCCGTCCCGCTCGCCTCGACGAGGAGATCCATGATCGCGCCCGCCCGTTCCGGATCGACCGATGCCGTGGGCTCGTCCGCCAGCACAAGGCGCGGGCGGTGCGCCAGCGCGCGGGCGATCGCCACCCGCTGGCGCTGGCCGACGGAAAGACTTGCGGGCTTCCGCGCCAGCAGGTCCGCGATGCCGAGCCGTTCCGCGAGGGTGATGGTCCAGGCCCCGTCCACCCGTCCGGACAGGCGCTGGGTGAGCGATATATTGCCCTCGACCGAAAGGTAGGGCAGCAGGCCGCCCGCCTGCGGCACATAGCCGACGATGCCGGCCCGCAGCAGGGCCAGCGCATCGCGCCCCCGCCCGCCCCGGCGCCAGAGGGCGGCGATGTCCACCCGCTCCGCCACCAGGGTCAGGGTGAAATCCCCCGCGACATCAGGGGCGAGCGCCAGCGCCAGAAGATCGATCAGCGTGCTCTTGCCGACCCCCGAAGGACCGGTGACGGCGATGCGCTGACCTGGCTCGATCGCGAGGTCGTCGACGGCGATCGTGTAATGCCGCCCCTCCGCCCGCCACGACCGGGCCACGCCGGCCAGCCGCAGCAAGGCCATCAGGGCAGCGCCTCGAGCGGCACGGGGAAATAGGCATCGCCCGCCGTCGTCCCCGCCCCGAAGGAAACCCAGAGATCCGGCGTCGCGTCATATTCGGCATAGAGCCGCAGCTTCGCCTCGATCGTGTCCAGGATCTCGCGCTGGGCGGACGGGCCCATGGCCAGCCATTCCCGCTCGTCGAGGCCGAGGATCTGGCTGCGGTACGGCAGGTCCTGCAGATATTCGCCCAGAAGATCGCCGAGATTGCCGACCTGGCGCACCTGGGTCGGGTCACGCGCCGTGGCGGCGGCGGCCGATTGCAGGGCCGAGAAGAAATCCTGCGGCGACAGGCGGCTGCGCTCGCCCTGGTCGAGGATCAGTTTCAGGGCGGTGGCAAGGTCCGACAACTGGTTCTTGGTCAGCAGCACGCGGACATCCAGGGCCGGCAGGGTCGGCTTCGCCATGTCGCGGTCGGCGGTCCAGGCGCGGAAGACGTCCGGCGCGCGCGTGCCCTGCTCCCGCCCGAGATAGGCCAGCCGCATGGCATAGCCGACGATGGCGCCCTGCTCGGCGAAGACATTGCCCGGTGTCGTGGCCGCGACCGGCGGGGCGGCCGGGGCCGTCGGCGTGGCGGCGGCGGTCGCCTGGGTGACCAGGGTCTCGACCAGGAGATCCGCCATGCGCCCCAAGGCGTCGGCGCTGCCGCCGGGAACCGGGTAATAGAGGCTGCCGGCGCCCGGAAAACGGGTCAGCACCCTGTATTGCGCCTCCGCCCGCGCATGGTCGTTGATGCCGGCAGGGGTGAGCAGGTGCAGGGCAAAGACGGCGATCCCCTTGTCCCGCGCCAGCTGGTTCAATTGTTCGGGGCCGAGGCGGGTTTCGCTGGAGGGGTCGTTGGCGGACCGGCTGCCGGCATCCGTGATCAGGATGATGTAGCGCCCGCCGAAGGACGCCCAATCCATGGCATCCAGCGCCGTCTTGATGCCGGCGAAACTGTCTTCGTAGAAATTGGGACTGGAGAGATCAGCCGCCTTCATGGCGTCGAGGGCGGCCAGCGTCTCCTCCGGCCGGCGATCGGGGGAGAGCGCCGAAAACACCTTGGAGACATAGGCAAGGCCCGGCGTCACCTTGGTGCTGTCGCGAAAGCCGACGACGCCGAAGCGCACATTCTCGGCGAAAGGCGTGCCCTTCAACTGGCTGTAGATCGAGCGCACGACTTCCCGCGTGCGCTCGATATGGGATTGCATCGAGGTCGAATTGTCGATGACGACGGTGATGCCGACCTTGAAGCGCTTCAGGGC
>JAQVKV010000634.1 GCA_028694545.1 Zavarzinia sp.
GCCCTTGCCGGCGATCCCGAAGGATGCGCTCGAAAGCGCCGCCGCCGGGCAGCCGACGCTGATCCCGCCGGGGGTTACCAACCTGGTCGGCGCCATCATCAAGCTGGATTCGATCTCGGGGACCTTCCTCTACACGATCCGGGCGGTCGACCCGAAGGTCATGTCGGCGATGCGCCTGATGGAGGAGAACACTGCCGAATACAAGGCGATGGAAGCCGGCCGGACGACGCTGCAGATCGCCTTTGCCGTGCTCTATCTCGGTTTTGCGCTGATCGTCCTGCTCGCCGCCATCTGGACCGCGATCGCCGTCGCCGACCGGATCGTGCGCCCGATCCGCCTGTTGATCGGAGCCGCCGACAGCATCGCCTCGGGCAACTGGAACGTGATCGTGCCGGTGCGCGTCGCTGACGGCGACGTCGGCAGCCTGTCGCGCACCTTCAACAAGATGATTTCGCAGATCCGCACGCAGCGCGACGAAATCCTCGAGGCCAAGGACGAGGTCGACGACCGCCGGCGCTTCATCGAGGCGGTGCTGTCGGGCGTCACGGCGGCGGTGATCGGCGTCGAGGACGACGGCGTCATCACCATCGTCAATCCGTCGGCCGAATATTTCCTGGCACTGCCGACTGAGGAACTGATTGGCAAGAAGCTCAACCTGGTCGCCCCGGAAGTCGATCGCGTGCTGGCGGAAGCTGCCGTGCGCCACCGCGGCGAATACCGCGAACAGATCAACCTGATCCGCGGCGGCAAGGAGCGTACCCTCAATGTCCAGGTGACGCGCGAGGAGACCCGCGGATCGGCGGATTCCTATGTGATCACGCTCGACGACATCACCGACCTGGTGATCGCCCAGCGGTCGACCGCGTGGGCGGACGTTGCGCGGCGCATCGCCCATGAGATCAAGAACCCGCTGACGCCGATCCAGCTCTCCGCCGAACGGCTGAAGCGGCGCTACGGCAAGCAGATCGCCGAGGATGACCGGGCGGTCTTCGACCAGTGTACCGACACCATTGTGCGCCAGGTCGAGGACATCGGCCGCATGGTCGACGAGTTCTCCGCCTTTGCCCGCATGCCCAAGCCCGCCAAGCAACGCTCCGACCTGCGCCATATCCTGCGCGATGCGGTGTTCCTGCGCGAGATGGGCAATCACGACATCACGTTTGCCCGCGAGTTCGGCGACGAACCGCTCGAAGGAAGCTTCGATGCGCGAATGCTCGGGCAGGCGGTCGGCAACCTGATCAAGAATGCGGTCGAGTCGATCGAGGCGGTTCCGCGCGAAGAACTGGGCGATGGCGGCAAGGTGCTGGTTCGCTCCGCATTCGACCACGAACAGGATCGCTTCGTGGTCGACGTGATCGACAACGGCCGCGGCCTGCCGGTGGAAAACCGCCACCGCATCCTCGAGCCATATATGACGATGCGGGACAAGGGAACGGGCCTCGGCCTCGCGATCGTAAAGAAGATTATCGAAGAACATGGCGGGCAGCTGGAGCTGCACGATGCACCCGCGGAGTTCGATCGGGGCAGGGGAGCGATGATCCGCATCGTCCTGCCGCGGATCGAGACGCCGGCCGCCATGGACGTCGAAAGCAACAGGGAAATGGTCCATGGCCTCTGACATTCTGGTAGTCGACGACGAGGAGGATATCCGTGAGATCGTCTCGGGTATTCTGAGCGACGAGGGACACGAGACGCGCACTGCCCATGACGCGGACAGTGCGCTCGCAGCGATCTCCGATCGCGTGCCGCGGCTCGTCTTCCTCGACATCTGGATGCAGGGCAGCCGGCTCGACGGCCTGTCGCTGCTCGACGAGATCAAGAGCCGTCATCCGGACCTTCCGGTGGTGATGATCTCCGGGCATGGCAATGTCGAGACGGCCGTCTCGGCCATCAAGCGCGGTGCCTTCGACTTCATTGAAAAGCCGTTCAAGGCCGATCGACTGATCCTGATTGCCGAGCGCGCGCTGGAAAACTCGAAGCTGAAGCGTGAAGTCACGGAACTGAAGAAGCGCACGGGCGATGCGGCCGAGCTGATCGGCACCTCGGTCGCGGTATCCCAGCTTCGCCAGACGATCGAGAAGATCGCGCCGACCAATAGTCGCATCATGATTTTCGGCCCCTCCGGTTCCGGCAAGGAACTGGTCGCCCGCATGATCCACAAGCGTTCGACGCGGGCCGGCGGCCCGTTCGTCGCGCTCAATGCCGCGACGATCACGCCGGAGCGCATGGAGATCGCGCTGTTCGGGACCGAGGGCACCCCCGGTCAGCCGCGCCGCATCGGCGCTCTCGAGGAGGCCCATCGCGGCATTCTCTATCTCGACGAGATCGGCGAAATGCCGCGCGAGACGCAAAACAAGATCCTGCGCGTGCTGGTCGAACAGCAGTTCGAGCGTGTTGGCGGCTCCAAGCGGGTCAAGGTCGACGTGCGCATCATCTCGTCCTCCGCCTACAATCTGGAAAGCCTGATCGCCGAGGGACGGTTCCGCGAGGATCTTTTTCATCGCCTGGCGGTGGTGCCGGTCAAGGTTCCGGCGCTGGCCGAACGGCGGGAGGATATCCCGTTTCTGGTCGACATGTTCATGCGCCAGATTTCCGAGCA
>JAQVKV010000635.1 GCA_028694545.1 Zavarzinia sp.
GGCCGAGGGCGCCGTCACCACCGCCCTCAACGCGGTCGCCAGCGTGCTGCGCCAGTTCGGCGGGACCAGCGCGGCGGGCAACCCTGACCCGATCGATCGCTGGCTGGAACTGATGCCGCTGGCGGTCGAGGATTGAGGGATACTTCCCTTCCCCCTCGCCCCGTTCAGGGGGAGAGGGCCGGGGTGAGGGGGGCAAGGTCATCATCGAAGGAAAAAGAGAATGCCCACGGTCGGCGAAGCCCTGGTCAAACTGCTCGAAGCCTATGGCACGAAAGTGGTCTTCGGCATCCCCGGAGTCCATAACGTCGAACTCTACCGGGGCCTGACCGGATCGGGCCTGCGCCATGTCACGCCGCGCCACGAACAGGGCGCGGGCTTCATGGCCGACGGTTATGCGCGTGTCACCGGGAAGCCGGGCGTGTGCTTCACCATTTCCGGGCCCGGGCTCACCAACATCCTGACCGCCATGGGCCAGGCGTTCGCCGACTCCGTGCCCATGCTGGTGATCGCCTCGGTGAACGCGACCGGGGAGCTCGGCACCGGCAACGGCATGCTGCACGAATTGCCGTCGCAGCGCGGCCTCGCGGCCGGAGTCACCACCTTCGCCCAGACCATTCTTCAGCCCGGCCAGTTGCCGTAGGCCCTGGCCCGCGCCATGGCGATCTTCGCGAGCGCCCGGCCGCGCCCGGTCTATCTGGAAATCCCGGTCGATGTCATCGCCATGGACGCGGACGGGATGGACATGGCGCCCCGGCCCCTGCCGGCTCCCCCCGCCCCCGATCCCTTCGCCGTGGCGGAAGCGGGCTATCTTCTGGCCAATGCGGCTCGCCCCCTGATGATCCTGGGCGGCGGCGCCGTCGGCGCGCGGGACAGGCTGCGCTGGATCGCCGAACATCTGTCGATCCCGGTGATTACCTCGATCAATGCCAAGGGCATGCTGCCGCCCGACCATGCCCTGCTGGCGGGCGAGAATCTGGCGGCCGAACCCTTGCGCGCGGAGTGGAAGGCGGCGGATGTGATCCTGGCCGTCGGCACCGAATTCGGCGAGACCGAAATGTATCCGGGCCCCGCGCCCCTGCCGCCCCGCGCCGGCGGGTTGATCCGTATCGACATCGATCCGGAACAGGCCATGCGCGGGCCCCGCGCGGAAGTCGCGATGGTGGCGGATGCCCGGCTGGCGGCGCTGGCACTGACCAACCGTATCGACCACGCCCCAGCCAAGATGGGCGGCGAGACACGGGCAAAGCGCCTGCGCACCGCGCTCGCCGCGCAATTGCCGGATTATGCCCGCCGCCACCGCCCGATCCTGGCGGCGATCGAGCACGTGCTGCCGGACGCCACCATTGTCGGCGACTCGACCGAGATGGTCTATGCCGCCAACCAGTTCTTCCACCCCCGCGCGGTACGCCGCTTCTTCAACGCGACGACGGGCTACGGCACGCTTGGCTACGGCCTGCCGGCGGGGATCGGCGCGCGCATCGGCCTGGACGGGCCTGTCGTCGTGCTGGCCGGCGATGGTGGCCTGCTGTTCACGGTGGCCGAACTGGCGGCGGCGATCGAAGCGGACGCGCCGGTGATTGTTGTCGTGTGGAACAACGGCGGCTATGGCGAGATCCGCAAATATATGGCCGAACGCGCCATTCCGCCGGTCGCCGTCGACCTGCGCGTGCCCGACATCGCCGCCATCGCCCGGGGTTTCGGCGCCGACGCGGTCCAGCCGCGCGACCTCGCCGGCTTCACCGATGCCCTGGCCAAGGCGGCGGCCAGCGGGCGAACGAGCGTGATCCTGCTGGAAGAAGCGGATTTCGCGACCATATGATGGTCCTCGACCACGAAGGACCCCGGCGATGAGCGACAAGGTAAAGAAGACCGACGCGGAATGGCGGGCCCAGTTGAGCGCGCTGCAATATGCCGTCACCCGCGAGAAGGCGACGGAACGCCCCTTCACCGGCGAATACGAGCAGCATTGGGCGCCCGGCACCTACAAATGCGTCGCCTGCGGCGAACCCCTGTTCCCGTCGGACGCCAAGTTCGACGCAGGCTGCGGCTGGCCCAGCTTCCACGCCCCGCTCTCGCGCGAGGCGGTGGCGGCAACCATGGACCACAGCCACGGCATGGAGCGGGTAGAGGTCCTCTGTGCGCGCTGCGATGCCCATCTCGGCCATGTTTTCGACGATGGACCGCAGCCTACCGGATTGAGGTTCTGCATCAATTCCGCGGCATTGGGATTCGAGCCTGAGGAAAAATAGGCCCTGCCCTAACGCCATGTTAACGGCGCGGGGCCATCGTGGAGGCGAGACGAGAGAAAAAGCGCCACCATGGAGCAGAACAGGACGATCAATGGCCCCGGCCGCAGCGATCGCGGCCGCCAGTCCCTGGCGGCCGCGTTCTCATCCGTGGTGCGCCATGTCGACGACGGCATCCTTATCGTCGACGACGACTATCGCATCGCCTCGATCAACCGTTTCCTGTGCACCGCCGCCGGCATTTCCGAGAGTGATGCGGTGGGTCGGCTGGCATCGAGCCTGATCGGCTGGAGCCCGGCGGAAGCCGAGACGCAGGAAGCTGTCGCCACCACGATCCTGTTGCGCACCACAG
>JAQVKV010000636.1 GCA_028694545.1 Zavarzinia sp.
GCGAGAAAGGGTTTCAGGCCGAAGCCGGCGTAAAGCTCGTCCCACAACTCCTGGCCGCCACCCCACTGGATCCAGGCCGACATTTCGTTCGCGGTCAGGCCGAAGGGCACGGTGGTGAAGATGGCGGTCTGGCGGTGCTTGCCGATGTGGTAGTAGGAGGCGTCATGGCCCATTTCGGCCTTGCCCTCGGCGACCGCCGAGAAGACTTCGAGCGGTGGCACGATCTCGCCGCCGGCGTAGACCTTCACGGTCAGCCGGCCGCCCGACATGTCGGTGATGCGCCTGGCGATCTTTTCCGCCCCGGTGCCGACGCCGGGCAGGCCCTTCGGCCAGGCAGTGACCATCTTCCACTCGCGCCGGTCCTGCGCGATCGCGGGCGCCGGAAATCCGGAGGCGGCGACGGTTCCCGCGGCGGCACCGCCGATCACGGCCGACTTGAGGAAGCGACGGCGCTTCGCGTCGTGACGACCCTTCATGAGCTAATTCTCCCTGGACAGGCGGTGCCGGCTCAGATCTCGCCGGCGGGCCTGATTTGTAACGGCTTCCACCCTTCGGGGCCAAGCCCTTCCAGCGGTTGGTAGCGCGCCTTGTAGACCATCTTGCGGCAGCCATCGATCCAGTAGCCGAGATAGACATAGGGCAGGCCCAACGCGCGCGCGCGCTCGATCTGGCTGAGCACGACATTGGTGCCGAGGGAACGGGTGGCGTCGTCCGGATCGAAGAAGGAATAGACGAGGGAGAGCCCGTCGGCGAGCCGGTCGATCAGGCAGGCGGCCTGCAACCGCCCCGTCTCGTCGCGATATTCCGAGACATGGGTGTCGATCGGGCTGTCCTCGATCATGGCGGCGAAGTCGAGGGCGTCCATCTCCACCATGCCGCCGCCCGGATGCCGAACTTCGAGATAGCGGCGCAGCAGGTCGAATTGTTCCTCGGTCGCGATGGGCGGCGCTTCGTCATAATGGAGGTCGGCGTTGCGGGCGCGGATGCGCTTCGCGCCGCGCGAGAAGCGGAAGGCTTCGACCGGCACCCGGACCGAGACGCAGGCCTGGCAGCCATCGCAGGCGGGTTTGTAGGCGATGCCCTGGCTGCGCCGGAAGCCGGCATGGGTGAGGGCGTCGTTGAGGCCGACCGGATCGTCGCCGTTGAGGCGCGTGAACACTTTCCGTTCCATCCGCCCGGGCAGGTAGGGGCAGGGGGCGGGGACGGTCACGAAGAAATAGGGGAAACGAACTGTGGGATGTTCCGTCAACGGCGCCCGTCTCTTTCTTCCGGCTTCGGCTCTTTTGATTCCACGCTCTTCCGACCCCATTAGTCAATGTGTCGCATGTAGAATGATTCAGTCCGATGGGGCCGGATCCGCAACGACGATCATGAATTCCTCGCCGCCCTCGGGCTCCCACCCTTCCGTCATCTGGTCGATCAGGAAGCCGATGCAGGTATTGGCCTGGTGGCGGTAGTCGGTCGTCGTCTCCTCGCGCGCGCCATCGGCGAAGAGACAGCGGACGAGGACGGCGACATCCGTCTCGCCTCGCGTCAGGCCGATGACATATTCGACGCCGGCGCGCGCCGGCTCGTCGTCGATCAGGATCTGGGCGTGAAACGCGTCCCGGACCTGGAACCCCCATTCGAGTAAAGACATGCCTGTATCTCCCGCGCGCGGGGTTGACGGCGGCGGCCACCCCGGCGAGCTTTGCGCCATGACAGGATACGAACCCTCCTATTACGTGGCCAGCCGAAACCCGGCACCGCTCCATCCCGGTCTCGCCGGCCGGGTCTCGACCGACGTCTGCGTCGTCGGCGGCGGCTTTGCCGGGGTCTCCGCCGCGCTCGAACTGGCGGAGCGGGGGTTCCATGTCGTCCTGCTCGAGGCGGAGCGGATTGGTTGGGGCGCTTCGGGACGGAACGGCGGGCAGATGCTGAACGGCCTCGCCAAGGGGATCGAGGCGGTGGAACACGCGGTCGGGCTCGATGCCGCCCGCGCCATGTGGGACATGACGGTCGAGGCGACGGACATCGTGCGGCGCCGGATCCAGCGCCACGGCATCGCCTGCGACTGGCAGCCCGGCTATGTCCATGCGGCGACCAAGCCGTCCCATTTCCAGCATATGGTCGCGGACGCGGAAATGATGGCGACGCGCTATGGCTACCACGGCTTGACCGTGGTCGATCGGGCGCGTCTTGCCGAGCATGTGGTGTCCGGCCGTTTCCACGGCGGGATCCATGATCACGGCAGCGGCCACCTGCATCCGCTCAACTATGTTCTCGGCATTGCCGACGCGGCGGAACAGGCCGGAGTCGAGTTGCACGAGCAGAGCAGGGTGATCGAGATCGGGGAGGGGGTGCGGCCGCTCGTCCGCACGCCCCACGGCGAGGTCGATTGCGCCCACGTCGTGCGGGCGGCCAATGCCTATGTCGGCGCGCTGCGGCCGAGGCTCGCCAGTGCGATCATGCCGGTGGCGACCTTCATCATCGCGACCGAGCCGCTGGGCGAATCCGCGGTCGCGGGCCTGATGCCGTCGAACGCCTGCGTTTCCGACAGCAATTTCGTCCTCGACTATTTCCGCCGCTCGGCCGACCACCGCATCCTGTTCGGCGG
>JAQVKV010000637.1 GCA_028694545.1 Zavarzinia sp.
ACCATATCGACAATGTGAAGACGTCGAGCAAGATCTGCCGGGCGCTGGGCGGCCTGCCGCCGGACGGCTTCAACTACGAACTCTTCCTCGACGAGAACGGCCAGAAGATCTCGAAGTCGAAGGGCAATGGCCTGACGATCGAGGAGTGGCTGACCTACGCCAGCCCCGAGAGCCTGTCGCTGTTCATGTACAACCAGCCGAAGACGGCGAAGCGGCTCTATTTCGACGTGATCCCGCGCCAGGTGGACGATTACCTCGCCCATCTCGCCGCCTATCCGGAACAGGACGCGGCGAAGCAGCTCGAAAACCCGGTCTATCACATCCATTCGGGCGAGCCGCCGGTGGTGAAGCTGCCGATCAGCTTCGGCCTGCTGCTGAACCTCGCCGGCGTGGTGGCGTCCGAGGACAAGGCGGTGCTGTGGGGCTTCATCGGGCGCTATGCCCCGGGCGCCACGCCGGAAAACCTGCCGGTGCTGGACGCCATGGTCGGCAACGCCATCGCCTATTTCCGCGATTACGAGAAGCCGCATCGCCACTTCCGCCTGCCCACAGACATGGAGCGCGCCGCGCTCGAGGAACTGGCCGCCCACCTCGAGACCGACCCCGAGGACAAGAGCGCGGAAGCCCTGCAGACCGAGGTTTTCGAGATCGGCAAGCGCCATGATTTCGCCAGCCTGCGCGACTGGTTCAAATGCTGCTACGAAGTGCTGTTCGGCGAGGATCAGGGCCCGCGCATGGGCTCCTTCATCGCCCTGTTCGGCGTCGCCAATTCGGCGGCGCTGATCCGCAAGGCGCTGGCGGGCGAGCTGGCGGCGACCTGAGAGGCCTTTCCGGGTGGCGTGGTGTTTCACCCCTCACCCCGCCCCTTTCCCCGCAAGCGGGGCGAGGGAGTCGATGACACGCGCGATGGGCCCCCTCGCCCCCATGGGGAGAGGGTTGGGGTTAGGGGCGAAACGCCGACCTCCAAGGACAGGCAATGACGGATACGATCGTCTACAAGGTGATGGATGCCGAGGCCTGGGCGCGCTTCCAGGCCGAGGGCGTCTTCCTGGGCGCGCCGGTCGATCTCGCGGACGGCTTCATCCATTTCTCGGCCGCGCACCAGGTGCAGGGCACACTGGACAAGCATTTCGGCGGTGCGCCGGACCTGATGCTCGTCGCGATCGAAGCGGACCGCCTCGGTCCCGCGCTGAAGTGGGAAGTCTCGCGGGGCGGCGATCTCTTCCCCCACCTTTATGCCACGCTGAGCCTGTCTTCCGTCATCGCCACCGCGCCATTGGCCCTCGATGCGGAGGGGCGCCACGTGGCCTCCGATGCCATCGTCGCCTGCGCGGGCGGTGCCTGATCGGCCATCAGGGCCGAGATCCGGCGCGCGCCACGCAACAGATGCTCGCCCACCCGCGCCTCGTCGCGCACGGTGGCCGGAGCGGCCAGGGCGGCGATCGCCCGGTCCCCCGCCGCGAAGACCGGTACCGCGACCCGCAAGGCGCCAAGCGCCCCGGCCCCGTCATGCACGGCGAAGCCGACGCGGCGCTGCACCCGCAACGCCTGACGGAAGGCGGTCCAGTTGGCGCCGAGGCCGGCCTTGCCGATGGCCGCCCCGGCGACATCGTGGAAGCGCCGGAGCCGGCGGGCATTCTCATGGGCCAGCAGGACGCGGGCCGCAGCACTATCCAGCAGGCCGGCGGAAAGACCGCGCTGCAGGTCGGCGGGCACCGATGCCTCCGGCCCCACCTCGACATGGGTCACGACGACCTGATCGCGGAAACTCTCGACCACGGCGACGAGCCCGAGCGCGCGCGCCAGTTCGGCCAGATGCGGCTGCGCCCGGGTCAACAGCGGATCGTTCAGCCGGCACAAGCGATCGAGGCCGATCACCGCGGGGCCCAGGCCATAGGCCCCGTCACCGCCCGAAGCGACCAGACCGGCGGCGCTCAGGCTCTTGAAATAGCGATAGATGGTGGAGCGGGAATAGCCCGTCCGGGCGATCGCCTGCTCCACGGTCCAGCGGGGCTGTTCCGCCGCGAACAGGTCCAGAAGCCGCAACATTCGATCGAGACTGCTCATCCCATACCTCCAGAAGGTCAGGATGAAGCAAGGCCATCGGCCTCATCCTTCCTCTGATACGGAATTGGCGAGCGTTCCGATCATCTCGATTTCGACTTCCACGCGATTTCCCGCAACCAGCCACGGCGGCGGCTCCTGACCGGCGGCGACGCCCGACGGTGTGCCGGTCGCGATCACGTCGCCCGGATGCAGGGTGGTGAAGGACGTGAGATAGGCGATGATCGCCGGGATCCTGAAGATCATATCCGCCGTATTGCCATGCTGGCGCACGACACCGTCCACCCGCGTGGTCAGAGACAAGGCGTGGGGATCGGGCACTTCGTCCGCCGTCACCAGGAAGGGGCCGAAACCGCCGGTGCCGGGAAAGTTCTTGCCCGGGGTGAATTGCCCCGTGTGGCGCTGGAAATCGCGGACCGAGGCATCCTGGAAGCAGGCATAGCCCGCGACATGGGCCATGGCATCCGCCTCGCGGACATGGCGGGCCCGCCGCCCGATGATCACCGCCAGCTCGCCCTCGTAATCG
>JAQVKV010000638.1 GCA_028694545.1 Zavarzinia sp.
AATCCGCTGGTCAGCCTGGTGCGCGAGGAAGTGCCGGCGCTGCCGCCCGAGGACTGGGGCAATGTCGTGATCGCCACCGGCCCCCTTACCTCGCCGTCGCTGGCGGAGGCGATCCGCGCTTTCACGGGTGAAGAGTCCCTGTCGTTCTTCGATGCGATCGCGCCCATCGTGCACAAGGATTCGATCGACATGTCGCGCGCCTGGTTCCAGTCGCGCTACGACAAGGGGGATGGCGCCGATTACATCAATTGCGCGCTGTCCCGCGAACAGTATTACGCCTTCATCGACGCCCTGCTGGCGGGCGACAAGACCGATTTCAAGGATTGGGAGAAGGACACGCCCTATTTCGAGGGCTGCCTGCCGATCGAGGTGATGGCGGAACGCGGACCCGACACGCTGGCGTTCGGCCCCATGAAACCCGTGGGCCTGACCGACCCGCACACGGAACGCCGCCCCTTCGCCGTCGTCCAACTGCGCCAGGACAATGCGCTGGGCACGCTCTACAACATGGTAGGCTTCCAGACGAAACTGAAATACGCCGAGCAGACGCGCATCTTCCGCACCATTCCGGGGTTGGAAAATGCCTCCTTCGCGCGCCTTGGCGGCCTGCACCGGAACACCTTCATCAACAGCCCCCGGCTGCTCGACGGCACCCTGCGCCTGAAGGCGCGGCCGTCGTTGCGCTTCGCCGGACAAGTGACCGGGGTCGAGGGTTATGTCGAGAGCGCCGCCATGGGCCTGATCGCCGGGCGTTTCGCGGCGGCCGACGCCCTGGGCGAGGCCCTGTCGCCGCCACCCGCGACGACAGCGCTGGGCGCCTTGCTCAATCATGTGACCGGGGGCGCGGACGCGAAGACGTTCCAGCCCATGAACGTGAATTTCGGCCTGTTCCCGCCGCTGGAAACGCGGAAGCGCAAGGGTGACCGCAAGAGCGCCCAATCCGCGCGGGCGCTGGCCGATCTCGACATCTGGCTCGGCCGGCGAATGGCGGCGGCGGGCTGATCAAGGGGAGGACATCATGGCAAGCAAACTTTACGACGTGCCCGTCAAGGCGATCGACGGCAGCGAAGGCACGCTGTCGCCCTATGCCGGCAAGGTGCTGCTCATCGTCAACGTCGCCTCGAAATGCGGTCTGACGCCCCAATACGAAGGGCTGGAAGCGCTCTACGAGGCGAAGAAGGGTCAGGGCCTCGAAATCCTGGCCTTCCCCGCGAATAATTTCATGGGCCAGGAACCCGGCACCGACGCCGAGATCCAGTCCTTCTGCACGCTGACCTACGACGTGCATTTCCCCCTGTTCTCGAAGATCTCCGTGCTCGGCGACGACCGTCACCCGCTCTACGACCTGCTGACCGGCGAGAAGCCGGCGGCCGAGGGCGACGGCCCGTTCCGTGAGCGCCTGAAGGGTTATGGCATCGTGCGCGAGGACCCGTCGGACGTGCTGTGGAACTTCGAGAAATTCCTCGTCGGCCGCGACGGCACGGTGATCGGCCGCTTCGCCCCCGACATCACGGCGGCGGACCCGCGCCTGACGGCGGCGATCGACGACGCCCTGAAGGCGGCCTGACGGCCTACTTCGGCGGCAGGGCCCCGACAAAGGCGAGGGCGGCGTCGATCAGGCGCCGGCCCGCCTCCTCGTCCAGAGCCCCGGGCGCGGCAAGGACCCAGCCCGCCATCGGCCGGGCGCCGGTCATAATCTCGATGCCGGGCCGGGCCAGGGCCCAGGCTTCCCGCCCCTTGCCGAGGCGGGCCATGAGCCCGCGATCGCTGGCACAGCACAGAAGGTTGCCCCGCAGGAACCAGGCCAGGCCGCCGAACATGGCCCTCGGGCCCGCATCCGCCCGTTTGTCCAGCCAGGCCACGACCCTTGCCTCGAGGGCCGGATCACGCGCCATGGCCCCGCGCCCCTACTTGCCGGTCCGGGCCCGCCAGCGCTGGACGTTGGCGTTGTGATCATCCAGCGTCTCGGCGAAGGCGTGTCCGCCCTTGCCGTCGGCGACGAAATACAGCTCCTTGTGTGTCGACGGATTGACCGCCGCGCGGAGCGAATCCAGGCCCGGGCTCGAAATCGGTCCGGGGGGCAGGCCGTAGACCACATAGGTGTTGTAGTCGGTCGCCTCACGCAGATCGGTCCGGGTCAGCGACCGTCCCAATGGCCCCTGCCCCTTGGTGATGCCGTAGATCACCGTGGGGTCCGACTGCAGACGCATGCCCTTGCGCAGGCGGTTGACGAAGACGCCGGCGATACGCCGTCGCTCGCTGTCCCGCGCCGTCTCCTTCTCGATGATCGAGGCGAGCACGAGGGCCTGTTCCTTGGTCTCGAACGGCAGCCCGTCGACCCGCGCCGCCCATGCGCTGTCCAGCGCCTCCACCATGGCACGGCGCATGCGATCGACCATGGCGGAGCGGTTCTCGCCCCTCGTGAAATTATAGGTCTCGGGCAGCAAGGTGCCTTCGGGCGGTATGGGCGGCAGGCTGCCGGACAGCGCCGCCGTATCCGCCACCAGTTTCATGATCTCGGCGACCGTCAGCCCCTCGGGCACGGTCAGGCGGTGCACCACCACCTTGCCGTCGCGCAGCAGACGCACG
>JAQVKV010000639.1 GCA_028694545.1 Zavarzinia sp.
CCGATCCTGCGGATATTCGGCGCCTACAGCGCCTAGCTGAGCGGCATCGTCCGCCGTGACCCGGAGGCGATCGCCATTCTCGATCAGGGGGGCGTCGACACCCTGCTGGCCCGGGTCCGGGACGATCTGTCGCCAGCCCGGACCGATGGTCTGGCGATCGATTCGCTGATGCGCGTGCTGCGCCGGGCGAAAGCGCGCGTCGCCCTCGCGGCGGCCCATGGAGACCTGGTCGAAGGCTGGCCATTGCTTCGCACAACGGGCGTGCTGGGCGATTTTGCCTGCCGCGCGCTTTCGGTCGCGGCGGCCCACGCCTTGCGCGCCGCCGCCCGCATGGGCGAACTCACCCTCGCCGACGAGGCGGATCCGGAGAAGGATTCGGGCCTCGTCATCCTCGGCATGGGCAAGCTCGGCGCGGGCGAGCTGAATTATTCGAGCGACATCGACCTGATCGTCTTCTACGACAGCGAGACCGCGCGCCCGACCCAGAAACGCAGCCCGACCGAAACCTACGTCCGCGTCACCAAGACCATCGTCAAGCTGATCCAGGAACGCACGGCCGATGGCTATGTCTTCCGGGTCGACCTGCGCCTGCGGCCCGATCCGGGCGCCATGCCGGTGGCGATCTCGACCGACGCCGCCGAGATCTACTATCAGAGCCTTGGCCAGAACTGGGAACGCGCGGCCATGATCAAGGCGCGGCCGGTGGCGGGGGATCTCGACGCCGGACGCGACTTCATCACCCGCATCCGCCCCTTCGTCTGGCGCCGCCACCTCGATTTCGCCGCCGTGCGCGACATCCAGAGCATGAAGGAGCGCATCCGCGACCATCATGGACATGGCGCCATCGCGGTCGAGGGCCAGGATGTGAAGCTCGGCCCTGGCGGCATCCGCGAGGTCGAGTTCTTCGTCCAGATCCAGCAGCTCATCTCGGGCGGGCGCGAGCCTGCCCTGCGCGAACCCGCGACGCTGGCCATGCTCGACCGCCTGCGCGACATGAGCCGCCTGCCGCCCGACGACCACGACGTGCTGACGCGGGGCTATTGCTTCCTGCGCCACCTCGAACATCGCCTGCAGATGGTCGACGACGCTCAGACCCACACCATGCCGACCGACCATGACGCGGTCGTCCGCATCGGCCGCTTCATGGGGTATGCCGAAGAGGCGGATTTCCGTGCCGCCCTGCTTGGCCACCTCGCCGCGATCGAGGCCCGTTTCGGCGCCCTCTTCGCCGGCGACAAGGATGCCGCGCGCGAAACCGATACGGTCGTCCTGCCCCCGGGCGAGGAAGCGCTGATCACCCATCTCGATCTTCTCGGCTTCCAGGAACCGGAAAAGGGCGCCGGCCTTGTCCATGGCTGGCGGGTCGGGCGCTATCGCTGTTTCCGGCACGAGCTGGCGCGTACGCTGGCGGACGGACTTCTGCCGCTGGTGGTCGACGCCCTGGCCAAGACAGCTGATCCCGATGTCGCCCTGCTGCGCTTCGACCAGTTCCTCTCGCGCCAGCCAGCGGGCGTCCAGCTCTTCTCCCTGCTCGACGCCAACCGCAACCTGATCGAACTACTGGCCGAGATCATGGGCGCGGCGCCCCTGCTGGCCGACCTCCTCGCGCGGCGCCCCGGCCTGCTCGATAGCGTGGTCACGGGCGAAGCGCTGCGCCCATTGGCCGATGCCGCGCATCTGCGCCAGGACCTCGATACCGCCCTTTGTGATGTGACCGATTACCAGGACCTGCTGGATTCGGTGCGGCGCTGGACGGCGGACAAACGTTTCGCCGTCGGCATCCAGCTTCTGCGCGGCCTGACCACCCAGGCCGAGGCGGGCGCCGGCCTCACCCTCGTCGCCGAACTGGTGACCGAGCGCCTGATCCTCGGCGTCTCGCGGCATTTCGCCGAAAATCACGGTCAGATCCCTGGCGGCGGCTTTGCCGTGCTCGGCTTCGGCAAGCTGGGCGGTCGCGAATTGACCGTCACCTCGGACCTAGACCTCGTATTCCTGTGCCGCGTGCCCGAGGGCACGATCGGCTCAGACGGCGCCAAATCGCTGTCGCCCGGGATCTACTACACCCGTCTTGGCCAGCGCATGATCGCCGCCCTTTCGGCCTTGACCGCCGAAGGCAGCCTCTACGAGGTCGACGTCGCCCTGCGCCCCGCCGGCAGCCACGGCCCGCTGGTCGCGAGTGTCCCGGCCTTCGCGCAATATTATCAGGGCGAGGCCTGGACCTGGGAGCATCTGGCGCTTACCCGCGCGCGGCTGATCGCCGCCACCACACCTGATTTCGCCAATGAAGTGGCCGGCACGCTGGAACGCCTGAGGCGCCAGCGGCGCGATCCACAACGGCTGCGCTTCGACATGGCGGCAATGCGCGGGCGCATGGACAAGGACCGGCCGGCCCGTGGACGCTGGGACCTCAAACTTGCCCCCGGCGGTCTGATCGACATCGAGTTCATTGCCCAGACCCTGCTGCTCGGCGCCGCCCACGACATCGCCGGGCCCCTGCCCACCGCGACCGACACCATGCTCGCCCTGCTCGGCCGTATCGGCCTGCTTTCGGCCGAGCAGATGGACCTACTACGACGGGCGTCGGCCT
>JAQVKV010000640.1 GCA_028694545.1 Zavarzinia sp.
ATCAAAACGCCGCCGGCCAGCACCCCGGGCAGGCTGATCGGCAGGATCACTCGGCGGAAGATCTCGAAATCGCCGGCGCCCATGTTGCGTGCCGCCTCGACCAGACTGGCCGGGATCTTTTCAAGCTGCGCGTAGATCGAGAGCACCGCGAAGGGCGTGAAGATATAGGTGAGGGCGAGGACGACGCTGAAATCATTGTACAGGAAGGCCGGCACCGGCTGGTCCACGATGCCAAGGCCGATCAGCACGCCGTTCAGCAGGCCGCCCGAGCCCAGGATGGTCTTCCAGGCATAGGCCTTGACCAGATAGGCCGCCCACCAGGGCAGCACGATCATCAGATAGCAGGCCGAGCGGGCCCATTCCCGGCGGATGTAGAAGGCGAGCGCGAGGGCCACCGGATAGGCCAGGAGGGTGGCGAAAACCGCCGTTCCGAGGCCGATGATCGCCGACTTCACGAGCACGCCGCTGTAGGGTTTCACCGTGAAGATGCGGATGTAGTTGTGGAGGGAGAGGTCGGCCACGAAGCTGACGTAATCCATCCGTCCCAGGCTGTAGAAGAGCATGACGCCATAGGGCACGACCAGGAAGGCGGCGAACCAGAGCAAGGGCGGGCCCAGCCAGAACAGCCGGCGGCGCCTCTCGAGCGTGGCGGCGCTCGGCTGTCGCGGCGACACCTCCGGCATCACGAGACCAGGATCCGCACGTCTCGCGGCGCGAGGGAAAAGGACGTGCGCGCCCCTTTCTCCAGCGGATGCCGGCTGTGCACCACGGCGGTCAGGCCACCGCCAAGGTCCACCGCCTGTTCGATCCGGGCGCCGAGGAAACTGTTGCCCAGGACTTCGACGTCGAAGCCGGGCTCGCCCAGGATCGCGGCCTCGGCCCGGAAGGCCACCGTTACCGCATCCCCGATGCCCACGCCGGCGGTCGCACGCCCCCGCAGTTCGAGACCGTTCGCCAGCCGGACCCGGGCCCCGTCGGCGTCGACGGCGACGACATGGCCGGGGAACATGTTGGCCGTGCCGACAAAGGCCGCCACTTCGGTGTCGGCGGGCTCGTGATAGATCGCCTGGGGGCTTCCGTACTGGAGCACCCTGCCGTGACTCATGACGGCGATACGGTCGCTCATCGAGAAGGCTTCTTCCTGGTCGTGGGTAACGAAGACGAAGGTCTTGCCCAGCTCCTGCTGGATCGCGCGGAGTTCCGTCTGCATCGAGCGGCGAAGCCCGGCGTCGAGTGCTCCGAGCGGCTCGTCGAAGAGAACGATCGGCGGCTCGGTGGCCAGCGCGCGAGCCAGCGCCACCCGCTGGCGTTGGCCGCCCGAAAGCTGGTGCGGCATGCGTTCCGCCAGCTTGTCGAGGCGGACCATGTCGAGATAGCGGGCGACCCGTTCCCCGATTTCGGCGCGGCCGAGGCCGCCGCCCCGCGCACGGCGCAGGCGCAGCCCGAAGGCCACGTTGTCCGCGACCGTGAGGTGCGGGAAGAGGGCGAGGTCCTGGAACATCATCCGCATGTTCCGGTGTGAGGCCGGAACATGGGTGATGTCGGTACCGTCGACCAGGATCTTCCCCGCCGTCGGCTGGTCCAGGCCGGCGATCATGCGCAGGGTCGTCGTCTTGCCGCAGCCGCTCGAGCCCAGCAAGCTGACGAATTCCCCGCCCGCGATCTCCAGGCTGACCCCGTCGACCGCGCGAAATTCGGTCTTGCCGGCGCGAAAACTGCGACCGACGTCGACCAGGCTGATGGCGCCGACCATGGTCCGGTCCTCAGGGAGCGCTGGCGGCCTTCACCTCGTTCCAGATTTCGAGATATTTGGCGCGCCGCTTCACCGGCTGCCACCAGTCGGTATGCGCCAGGACCTCCGGGTCGCTGATTCCGAGCTTTTCCTGGAACGCCTGGGTGTC
This sequence comes from Zavarzinia sp., assembly GCA_028694545.1. Taxonomy (GTDB): domain Bacteria; phylum Pseudomonadota; class Alphaproteobacteria; order Zavarziniales; family Zavarziniaceae; genus Zavarzinia. The sequence goes on from JAQVKV010000640.1 coordinate 1,902, forward strand.
GGCGTCGAGCAGGGCGAAGGACTTCGCGTTCGAAAAGGCGATGCCGGTCGCCTTGGCTGCCGCGGCCTGGGTCTCCGCCGTGGTCACATAGGCCAGCCATTCGCCGACGCAGGGGTTGGCTTCCGAACCCTTGGCGACCATCCAGCTGTCGGAATAGCCACCCATGCCTTCCGCCGGGCGAAGGTCGACCAGGTTGGTCTTGCCGTCCTTCCAGAGCTTGGCGATTGCATATTCGAAGACGTTGCCGCCGGCGATTTCGCCCTGGTTGAACATGTCGACCCATTCCGAGGTGATGACCCAGAGCTTGCGGATGTTGGGCTTCAGGGCGATCAGCTTGTCGCGGACGAGGTTCAACTCCTCGTCGGTCATGTCGTAGACGTTCTTGATGCCGAGGAGGCGGGCCGCCTCGTAGAGCGTCTCAAGATCGTCGTTCATGGCGAGCTTGCCCTTCAGGCGCGGGTCCCAGAGGGTGGCGAGGGAATGTGGCGGGTTGGGGATCACGTTCGAGTCGATGACGATCCGGGCGAAGCCGTAACCGAAGGGAATACCCCACTGCTTGCCCTCGGCCTTCAGCCAGGGCGGCGCCTTGAAGACGTCGTAATATTCGCCGATGCCCGGGTACTGCGCTGGGTCGATGCTGGCGACCTTGCCGGCGGCGATCAGCACGCCGGTGCTGGCGTTGGCG
>JAQVKV010000641.1 GCA_028694545.1 Zavarzinia sp.
TCGCGACCTGCGGCACGCCCAGCTTGGACAGGGTCGCCTGATTGCGGAAGATGCGGCCGGCCAGATATTTGTCGGCGAAGAGATCGGCCTGCAGCGGCAGGAAGCCGCCGGCGGAATCGCAGAGATGGACGACGGGTAGCCGGTTCTCGATCGCGATGTCGAGCGCGCGGACGATCTTCTTGACCGACAGCGGATACCAGGCCCCGCCCTTCACCGCCGGATCGTCGGCGTGGATCACCACTTCCTGCCCGGCGATGATGCCGATGCCGGTGACGATGGCCGCCCCCGGCACTTCACCGCCGTAGGCCTGATTGGCCGCCAGGGTGGACAGCTCGAAGAAGGGCGTGCCGGGATCGAGCAGGGCCTCGATCCGTTCGCGGACCGACATCTTCTTCTGGCGGGCGAGACGCTCGATGTCGCGCTGGGGGCGGTCGAAGCGGGCCTTGCGGTGCTTCTCGGCCAGCTGCGCGGCGAGGTTCCGGTTATGGATGACGTTCGCCTGGAATTCAGGCGAGGAGGTGTCGATCTGGGATTCGATGAGACGCATGAAGCTCACTCCTCTTCCAGGGGGACGAGGGCAATGAGTGCTGCGCCCTTGTTGAAGGTCTTGCCGGGGGCGAAGTGAACCGCCTCGATCACCGCGTCGCGCGGGGCCTTGATCGCGGTTTCCAGCTTCATCGATTCGATCACCATCATGACCTGGCCGGCGGAAACATTGGCGCCCGCCTCGACATTCACGGCGACGACGGAGCCGGGCATGGGGGCGACAATCGCATCCGCTCCGCCGCCGGCGCCACCCTTGGCGAAGCGGTCGATCGGGTCGCGGTATTCGACGCGGTGGGCGCGGCCTTTCAGATGGACATAGGCGACGTTGCCGTCGACCGCGACGGTGACCTTCGCCGCCGTACCGTCGAGGACAAGCGTTTGGCCGGACAGCGAAACCTCGTGGATTTCGTTACCGACGATCAGGGAATAGAGACCGTCGCCGGCGGGCGCAAGGCCGGCCTCGGCTTCGGTCTCGTCGATGAGGAGCAGGTGGCGCATGGCGTTTCCTGTTGTTGTTCTATCGTCGCCCCGGCGAAAGCCGGGGCCTTTCGACGGTAAGGCACGCCCTCATGAGATCCCGGCTTTCTGCCTGGATGACGCGGGGGAGGGGAAGGGATCAGTTGCGCCAGGCGCCGATGGCGGCGTGGATGGCGGGAATGCGGTCGGCGGCGTCGCGCGTCGGGCGCAGGGCGATGGCGGCGGCGGCCAGCAGGCGGCGGATTTCGTCGGGCGTCAGTTCCGGCTCCTTCGCGATGTCGGGCCGCGCGTCCAGCGTGCCGGTGTGAACCTCGCCGTGTCCGAAGACGTCGTCAGCCAGCAGGCGGTCGAGGAAGGCGATATTGGTCTCGCAGCCGAGCAGCACGAGATCGCCGAGCGCCTTGCGGGCCCTGGCGATCGCCTCCGCCCTTGTTTCGCCATGGACGATCAGCTTGGCCAGCATGGGATCGAAAGCGGTGGTGACGGCCTGGCCCTTGGCGATGCCGCAATCCATGCGCACGCCCGGGCCTTCCGGCACCTCCAGCGCCAGCACCTTGCCGGTCGTCGGCACGAAACCGCGCGCCGGGCTTTCGGCATAGACGCGCAATTCGATCGAATGACCGGTGGAGGTCACCTGTTCCTGCGTCATCGGCAGCTTGTCGCCGGCGGCGACGAGAAGCTGGATCTCGACCAGGTCGAGTCCCGTAATTTCTTCGGTTACCGGGTGTTCCACCTGCAGGCGGGTGTTCATCTCGAGGAAGTAGAATTCACCGTTGCCGTAGATGAATTCGACCGTGCCGGCATTGCGATAGTTCGCGGCCCTTGCGATGCCCGCCGCCGTCTCGCAGATGTCTTTCCGCTGTTCGGGCGACAGCGCGGGCGAGGGGGTCTCTTCCACGATCTTCTGGAAGCGGCGCTGGACCGAGCATTCGCGCTCGAACAGATGCACGACGTTGCCATGGCCATCGCCCATCACCTGTACCTCGATATGGCGCGGGTTCTCGACGAAGCGCTCGACATAAAGGCGGCCGTCGCCGAAGTAACGCTGGCCTTCCGAACGGGCGCGGACGATTTCCTCGTCCAGTTCGGCCATGTCGCGGACGATGCGCATGCCCTTGCCGCCGCCCCCGGCCGACGGCTTGATGAGAAGCGGCGCGCCGACGGCGCGGGCCCGCTCGACGAATGTGGCCGGATCGTCATCCTCGATCGCGGATGGCGCCACGGGGAAGCCCCGGTCGGCGACGAATTTCCGCGCGCGTACCTTGTCGCCCATCAGTTCGATCGCATCCGGCAGCGGGCCGACGAAGGCGATGCCGGCCTTGGCCACGTCGCGGGCAAAGCCCGCGTTCTCCGACAGGAAGCCATAACCCGGGTGAATGGCGCCGGCCCCCGCCGTCTTCGCCGCCTCGATGATCTGGGCGCCGTCGAGGAAGGCCGCGACGGGCGTCGGGCCCTTGATCTCGATCGCGATGTCGGCGGCGGCGATGGCTGGCGCGCCCTTGTCCGCCGCGTGGAAGACGATGGCGCCTTTCAGGCCGAGGCGCTTCACCGTGCGCAGGATG
>JAQVKV010000027.1 GCA_028694545.1 Zavarzinia sp.
TTCGAAGACGGCGGCTTCACGGTTTCGACCGGCGATATCTAGGCCATTGCCGACTGGCAGAAGAACCCGGCAACGGGTGAGGAAATCCAGTACCGCCCGGCCCGCGTGCTGCTGCAGGATTTCACCGGCGTGCCGTGCGTGGTCGACCTCGCCGCGATGCGCGACGCCATCGCCAAGCTCGGCGGCGACACCAGCAAGATCAACCCGCAGGTTCCGGTGAACCTCGTCATCGACCACTCGGTCATGGTCGACGAATTCGGCCATCCCAAGGCCTTCGAACACAACGTGGAAATCGAATACCACCGCAATGCGGAGCGGTACGACTTCCTCAAGTGGGGCTCCAAGTCGCTCGACAACTTCTATGCCGTGCCCCCCGGCACCGGTATCTGCCACCAGGTGAACCTCGAAAACATCGCCCAGACGGTCTGGACCAGCAAGGACCAGGCGGGCGCGACGGTGGCCTATCCCGACACCTGCGTCGGCACCGACAGCCACACCACCATGGTCAACGGCCTCGGCGTGCTCGGCTGGGGTGTGGGCGGCATCGAAGCCGAAGCGGCCATGCTCGGCCAGCCGGTTTCCATGCTGATCCCCGAAGTCGTCGGCTTCAAGCTGACCGGCACGCTCAAGGAAGGCGTCACCGCCACCGATCTCGTGCTGACTTGCACCAACATGCTGCGCAAGCACGGCGTGGTCGGCCGCTTCGTCGAATACTACGGCCCGGGCCTCGCCACGCTCAGCCTCGCCGACCGTGCGACGCTGGCCAACATGGCGCCGGAATACGGCGCGACCTGCGGCTTCTTCGGCATCGACGACAAGACGCTCGACTACCTGCGCCTGACCGGGCGCGAGGAAGACCAGATCGCGCTGGTCGAAGCCTATGCCAAGGAACAGGGCTTCTGGCTCGACCCGAACGGCCCGGAACCGGTGTTCTCGAGCACGCTCGAACTCGACATGTCGACTGTCGTCCCCTCTCTCGCCGGTCCGAAGCGCCCGCAGGACCGCGTCGATCTCACCGAAGTGGACGACGTGTTCAACAAGGACATGGCCGAAACCTACAAGAAGACGGCCGAGCGCGTGCCGGTCGAAGGCAAGGACTTCGACATCGGCGACGGCGACGTGATGATCGCCGCGATCACCAGCTGCACCAACACCTCGAACCCGGGCGTGCTGGTCGCCGCCGGCCTCGTCGCCAAGAAGGCGGACGAACTGGGCCTCAAGCCGAAGCCGTGGGTCAAGACCTCGCTCGCCCCGGGCTCGCAGGTCGTCACCGATTACCTGAACAAGGCCGGCCTTCAGTCGCACCTCGACAACATCGGCTTCAACCTCGTCGGCTACGGCTGCACCACCTGCATCGGCAACTCCGGCCCGCTGGCCGAACCGATCAGCAAGGCGATCAACGAAAACGGCCTGGTCGCCAGCGCCGTGATCTCGGGCAACCGCAACTTCGAAGGCCGCGTGTCGCCCGACGTGCGCGCCAACTTCCTCGCCTCGCCGCCGCTGGTCGTCGCCTACGCGCTCAAGGGCACCGTGGTGGAAGATTTCACCACCACCCCGATCGGCATTGCCAGTTCCGGGGCAAAGGCCGGGCAGGAAGTCTATCTCAAGGACATCTGGCCGACCAATCTCGAAGTGGCCGAAACCATGGCCGGCTGCATGGACCGCGCCATGTTCCGCGCCCGCTATGCCGACGTCTACAAGGGTGACGAGCATTGGCAGGCAATCGACGTCACCGGTTCGGAAACCTACCAGTGGCGCGCCGGTTCGACCTATGTCGCCAACCCGCCGTACTTCGAAGGCATGGAAATGACCCCGGCCCCGGTCGGCGACATCGTCGAAGCCAAGCCGCTGCTGATCCTCGGCGATTCGATCACGACCGACCACATCAGCCCAGCCGGCTCGATCAAGGCAGACAGCCCGGCGGGCCAGTGGCTGATGGACCATCAGGTCGCCAAGGAAGACTTCAACTCCTACGGCTCGCGCCGCGGCCACCACGAAGTCATGATGCGCGGCACCTTCGCCAACATCCGCATCCGCAACGAAATGGTTCCGGGCGTGGAAGGCGGCATGAGCCGCTACGGCGAGGAAGTGCTGCCGGTCTATGACGTGGCGATGAAGTACAAGGCCGAAGGCACACCGATGGTCGTCGTGGCCGGCAAGGAATACGGCACCGGTTCCAGCCGCGACTGGGCGGCCAAGGGCACCAACCTGCTGGGCGTGCGCGCCGTGATCGTCGAAAGCTTCGAACGTATCCACCGTTCGAACCTGGTCGGCATGGGCGTGCTGCCGCTGCAGTTCAAGGACGGCGACACCCGCCAGTCCCTGGGCCTGACCGGCGACGACAGCTTCACGATCAAGGGCGTTGCCAGCCTCCAGCCGCGTCAGGACGTGGAAGTGGAAGTGACCCGCAAGGACGGGTCCAAGTTCACCTTCACCGCCCTGTGCCGCATCGATACCGCCAACGAAGTCGAATACTTCAACAACGGCGGCATCCTGCAGTACGTGCTGCGCAAGCTGGCCGCCTGAACCGAACGGCCTTTCAGCGAGAATGGGCGGGGCTGCTCCGGCAGCTCCGCCCTTTTCGTATGCAGCCCGCCCGCAATCCCTAGGCGCCCATGAAAAAGGGCGGCACCAAGGCCGCCCTCCCCCCTGCGAATTTCGCGTCTGGACTTATGCGGCCTGCTTGCGGCCCAGCCGGCGGCGTCCGGCAAGCGTCGCCGCCGCCGCGCCGAACAGCAGCAGCATCGGCGGGGCCGGAACCTCGTTGCCCGAGCTCGTGCTGGTGGTGGTCGTAGTCGTCGTGCAGCAGCCGCCGGTACTGGTCGACGTGGACGTGCTCGACGAAGTGGACGTGCTGGTGCTCGACGAGGTCGAGGAGCTCGTCGAACTGGACGTCGAGGACGAACTCGAGGTGCTGGTCGAGACGTTGCCCGAACTCGACGTGCTGGTCGAAACGTTGCCCGAGCTGCTCGTCGTGGTCGTTGAGGTAATCCCGCCCGTCGAAGTGGTGGTCGTCGTGGTCGAGGTGATGCCGCCGGTCGATGTCGAAGTGGACGTGCTGGTGCTGCCGCCCGAAGTCGAGCTGCTGCCGGACGTCGAACTGCTGCCCGAGGTGGAGCTGCTGCCGGTGGTGCTGATGTTGATGTCGCCGCCGCCGGTGCTGCCACCGAAGAAACCGCCGAAGAAGCCGCCGCCGAAGCCACCGCCCCAGCCGCCCGAACCGCCGATCACCGTGACCCCGCCCGAGCTGCCGCCGGAAATCGGCGGCTGCGGCGGAAGCGGCGGCAGGTACGGCACCGGCGTCATCGCCAGGGCGAAGCAGGTCTTGCCGTCCGGCCCCAGCTGCTCGCCCGGGGCGCATTCCAGCGGCCGTTCGATCACGCGGCGGATCCGCTTGACCTTCTTGGGCACGCGGCGCTTTTCCTTGACGAGCTTGAGCGTCTTTTCGCCCTTCACGGACTTGATGGTCGTGACATCCGCCGATTGCGGTTCTGCGACATGGACCGCGCCGCCGACCAGCAGCGTACCGCCCGCAGCAATGGCGGACAATTTCGCAAGGGCCATCCGTACCGACATGGGCTTCTCACTTTCCTTCTGGAGCCTTACCGGAACGGCTTATTCCGCAGCCAACGGCCCCCTATCACGCAAGGAACACAGGAACACAGACTGCGCCACTTCCCGCAATCGTGTTAACCGTGATTCCAAGCCGACGTTGCCACTTTTTCGGCACCCGTGTGGGACAGGAAAACGAGCTGTCCCGAATTGGAACCGTTCGGAGCGAATTTCCCAACGCGCCTTGCCGTTTACGGGCCGGTTTGCAGCACGGACGGGCCGCGGGCGGGAGAATCGGGTCCTAGTCGAACAGGCCGGACCGATCGGCCAGCGGCGGGACCATGCCAAGGTGTTTCCAGCCCCGGTCGTTAAGCATACGCCCGCGCGCGGTGCGGGCGATCAGGCCGAGCTGGATGAGGTAGGGTTCGACCACTTCCTCCACCGTATCGCGCGGTTCGGCCAGCCCGGCGGCAAGCGTTTCGACACCCACCGGGCCACCCTTGTAGATGTCCGCGATCATATGGAGATAGCGCCGGTCCATCGCATCGAGGCCAAGCGAATCGACTTCCAGCCGGGTCAGCGCCTCGTCCGCGATCTGCGCCGTCACCGTGTCGCTTCCCGCGACATGGGCGAAGTCGCGCACCCGGCGCAGCAGGCGCCCGGCAACACGCGGCGTGCCGCGCGCACGGCGGGCGATTTCCTGCGCCCCGCCCGCATCCATGCCCATGCCGAGCAGCCGGGCCCCGCGCGTCACCACGTGCTCCAGCTCCGCCACGGTATAGAAATTGAGCCGCACCGGAATCCCGAACCGGTCGCGCAAGGGAGTGGTCAGCAAGCCCTGCCGGGTGGTCGCGCCGATCAGGGTAAAAGGCGCCAGGTCGATCCGCACCGAACGGGCAGACGGCCCTTCCCCGATGATAAGGTCCAGCGCGCGGTCCTCCATCGCCGGGTAGAGCACTTCCTCCACCACCGGGTTCAGGCGGTGGATCTCGTCGATGAAGAGGACGTCGTGCGGTTCGAGATTGGTGAGCAGCGCGGCAAGATCGCCCGCCTTGGCGATCACCGGGCCGCTGGTGGCGCGAAAGCCGACGCCCAGTTCCTTGGCGACGATCTGCGCCAGCGTCGTCTTGCCAAGGCCCGGCGGGCCGAAGAACAGCACGTGGTCCATCGCCTCCCCGCGCGAACGGGCGCTCTCGATGAACACGCGCAGATTGTCCCGCGCCGCCGCCTGCCCGACGAATTCGGCCAGCGACTTGGGCCGCAGCGCCGCATCGGCGTCGTCCGGCTGCCGTTCGGCGGAGAGGATGGGGTTGTCGGTCATAGGCTCGCAACTGCCATTGGCAGGACGTGATCGCGAGTCAAAGGCGCAAGCGGCATGGCAAGGGGGTTCGCAGGATCTACCCAGGCCATTTCTTCGATCTCGGCCTGGACGAAGACATCCCGATCGAGCGTCAACGAATAGATCTCAGCCTCGACCGTTACGCCCGGTTCGTTGGCCGCCGGGGCCGAAGCGCTCCCGAGATAGTGGAATTGCTCGGCCGGAACGGTGAGGGCCAGTTCTTCCGCCAGTTCACGCGACAGCGCCATGCGCGCATCTTCGCCACTCTCGATCTTCCCGCCAGGCTGCATGAACGCCATGGTCCCACGCTTGCGCACGAGCAAAACCTGCCCATCCGTATTGCGCGCCAAGGCGACGGCGATCCGCATCACACTCAACCGGCAGCCCTCCGCATAATCGGCCAGATGGATGCTGGAACAAGTTCAGCATGACGGTTGGTGACGACTATCACCCCGCCGCCCTCTTCAGCGCCACCCGCACCAAGTCGTTCAGCCCGGCCCCTTCGCCCAGTTCGCCCTGCGCATGGGCGACGGCCGAAGCGGCAATGGCGGGTTTGAAGCCGAGGTTTTCGAGTGCGGAGACGGCATCGGCGCTGGCACCACCCGCCTGGTGGATCACCACCCCGCCTGCCGCCACGGCACCCGCAGCGCCGCCGGGCATCCCGCCGGCCTTGTCCTTCAACTCGTTGACGATCCGGCCCGCCAGTTTCGGCCCGACCCCGTTGGCGCGCGCCACCATCGCCGCGTCGCCCGCCGCGCAGGCAGAGGGCAGTTCGTCCGCCGAAAGGGCCGAGAGGATCGCCAGCGCGACCTTGCTGCCCACGCCCTGCACTTGCGTCAGCAGGCGGAACCAGTCGCGCTCCCCGCTGGTGGCAAAGCCCAGCAGGCGCATGTCGTTTTCGCTGACCTGGAGGTCGGTGAAGACGGTACACGCCTCCCCCACTTCGCCCAGCGCGGCGAGTGTCCGGGCGGAACACTGGACGAGGTAACCGACACCCTGCACGTCGATCACCGCCCAGTCGGCACCGGTTTCGTCCAACAGGCCTTTCAGCTTCGCGATCATGGTTTGTTCCTGACAGATACTGGCCCAATAAGCCAGTATCCTGTTTTGCTTTATCCTCAGGTGCCGGCAGTCGCATCCGCGGCCCCGGCTTTCCCTGGTTGAACGTTCCAGCGCGAAATCGCGCGGACGCGACGCGATGGGAAGTGGACATTTCTGTCGTAATCCGACAATTGCCCCACCATGAGCGTCAACACATTCGGCCACGTGCTGCGTTTCACGACCTGGGGCGAAAGCCATGGACCCGCGCTGGGCGCGGTCGTCGACGGCTGCCCTCCGGGGCTGGAAATCGACGAAGGCATGATCCAGCCGTTCCTCGACGCGCGCCGTCCGGGCCAGTCGCGCTTCACCACCCAACGGCAGGAACCGGACCAGGTCCGCATCCTTTCGGGCACGTTCGAAGGCCGGACCACCGGCACCCCGATCAGCCTGATGATCGAGAACGTCGATCAGCGCTCCAAAGACTATTCCGAAGTGGCCAAGGCCTATCGCCCCGGCCATGCCGACTATGCCTACGACGCGAAGTACGGCCTGCGCGACTATCGCGGCGGCGGGCGTTCCAGCGCGCGCGAAACCGCCGCGCGCGTGGCGGCGGGCGGCGTGGCCCGGCTGGTCATCCCCGAAGTCGCGATCACCGCCTATGTCTCCGAACTGGGCGGCGATGCGATCGACCGCAGGGCGATGGACCCCGGCGAGATTGCCAACAACGCCTTCTTCTGCCCCGATGCGGCTGCCGCCAAGCGGTGGGAAAAGCTGGTGGACGAAGCGCGCAAGGCCGGCTCCTCGCTCGGCGCCGTGGTCGAATGCGTCGCCACCGGCGTGCCCGCGGGCTGGGGCGCGCCGCTCTATGGCAAGCTCGACGCCGATCTGGCCGCCGCGATGATGAGTATCAACGCGGTCAAGGGCGTGGAGATCGGCGACGGCTTTGCCGCCGCGCGGCTGACGGGCGAACAGAACGCCGACCCGATGCGGCCCGGCAACGACGGCAGGCCGCACTTCCTCGCCAACCATGCGGGCGGGATCGCCGGCGGCATCGCCACCGGCCAGCCCATCGTGATGCGCATCGCGTTCAAGCCGACCAGCTCGATCCTGACGCCGGTGGAAACGATCACCCGCCAGGGCGAGGCATCGGAAATCTTCACCAAGGGCCGCCACGACCCCTGCGTCGGCATTCGCGGCGTGCCGGTGGTGGAAGCGATGATGGCCTTCGTCCTCGCCGATCACAAGCTGCTCCACCGCGCCCAGTGCGGCTGAACCCGGCCCCCGGCCGGTCACAAAAGCATAATCGTTGATCTCGATCAAAAGCGAATGATTGATTTGCTCAATCAAACTTATCGGCATTTACCGTTTGGGTTTGCTCCCGGGGTTCTCTATCTGGCGCATGTCAGTTTCTAACCCTGCATACGGAGATTCCCATGGGTATTATCGGAAGTGAGATCAAACCGTTCACGGCCACCGCTTTCCAGGCGGGCAAGGACTTCTACGACGTCACCGATGCCGATGTGAAAGGCAAGTGGGCCGTCTTCTTCTTCTATCCGGCCGACTTCACCTTCGTCTGCCCGACCGAGCTCGAAGACATGGCCGACCAGTACGACGAACTGCAGTCGATGGGCGTGGAAGTCTACGGCGTGTCGACCGACACCCACTTCAGCCACAAGGCCTGGCACGACAGCTCGCCGGCCATCGGCAAGATCAAGTTCCCGATGCTCGGCGACCAGCTGCACACGATCTCGAACAACTTCGGCGTGCTCCGCGAAACGATGGGCCTTTCCGACCGCGCGACTTTCGTGGTCGATCCCGACGGCGTGATCCAGGTGATGGAAATCACCTGCGAAGGCGTCGGCCGTAACGCCGCCGAACTCGTCCGCAAGATCAAGGCCGCCCAGTACGTCCGCGCCCATCCGGGTCAGGTCTGCCCGGCCAAGTGGGAAGAGGGCGCCGAAACCCTCGCCCCGTCGCTGGACCTCGTCGGCAAGATCTGATCCCCCGGATCTTTTGATCCTCCGGCCCGCCCAGGCGGGTTTTCAGGCGGCCCGGGGCCCCCTCCCTCAGCCCCGGGCCGTACTGCGTCTGGAAACAAGGAATTTGCCATGCTCGACGCCAATTTGAAGCAACAGCTCCAGCAATATCTCGCCATGCTGCGCGAGCCGATCGAGCTCGTCGCATCGCTTGGCGACGATCAGAAGTCGGCCGAAACGCGCGAATTGCTGACCACGATTGCCGGCCTGTCCGACAAGGTCTCCGCCAGTTTCGACGGCGGCAACGCCCGCAAGCCGAGCTTCACGATCCGCCGCGCCAGCGACCACGATGCTGCGGTGACGTTCGCCGGGCTGCCGCTGGGCCACGAATTCACCTCGCTGGTGCTCGCCCTGCTGTGGACCGGGGGCCATCCGCCGAAAGTCGATCAGGACGTGATCGACCAGATCCGCGCGCTCGACGGCACTTACGACTTCGAGATGTATTTCTCGCTCTCGTGCCACAACTGCCCCGACGTGGTGCAGGCGCTGACGCTGATGGCGATCTACAACCCCGGCGTTTCCGCGACCCTGATCGAAGGCGGCGCGTTCAAGGACGAAGTGGAAGAACGCAAGGTCATGGCGGTGCCCGCCGTGTTCCTGGGCGGCGAACCCTTCGCCAACGGGCGCATGGAAGTGGCCGAAATCCTCGCCAAGCTCGACAGCAACGCGGGCGCCAAGGCGGCTGAAAAGATCGCCGGCAAGGAACCGTTCGAAGTGCTGGTGATCGGCGGTGGCCCCGCCGGAGCCTCTGCCGCGATCTACACCGCGCGCAAGGGTTTCCGCACCGGCATCGCGGCCGAACGCTTCGGCGGGCAGGTGCTCGACACCATGGGGATCGAGAACTTCGTGTCCGTTCCCTATACCGAAGGGCCCAAGCTGGCCGCGCAGCTGGAACAGCACGTCGGCGAATACGACATCGACGTGATGAACCTGCAGCAGGCGGCCAGGCTGGTTCCGGCCACGCAGCCGGGCGGCATGCACGAAGTGGTTCTGGAAAACGGCGCGTCGCTCAAGGCGCGTTCGGTGATCCTGTCCACCGGCGCCCGCTGGCGCAATCTCGGCGTGCCGGGCGAATTCGAATACCGCACGCGCGGCGTGGCCTACTGCCCGCACTGTGACGGCCCGCTGTTCAAGGGCAAGCGCGTGGCAGTGATCGGCGGCGGCAACTCGGGCGTCGAAGCGGCGATCGACCTTGCCAATATCGTCGGCCACGTGACGCTGGTGGAATTCGATGCCCAGCTGCGCGCCGACCAGGTGCTGCAGGACAAGCTGCGCTCCATGGCCAATGTCGACATCGTCGTCTCGGCCCAGACGACCGAGGTGCTGGGCGACGGCGAGCAAGTGACCGGCCTTGCCTACAAGGACCGCGAAAGCGGGACCGAACACACGGTCGAACTGGAAGGCGTGTTCGTCCAGATCGGGCTGGTGCCGAACACCGAATGGCTGAAGGATTCGGGCCTCGAACTCAGCCCGCGCGGCGAGATCGCGATCGACGAACGGGCTGCGACTTCCGTCCCCGGCGTCTTCGCGGCGGGCGACTGCACGACCGTGCCGTACAAGCAGATCATCATCGCCATGGGCGAAGGTGCGAAGGCGGCCCTGTCGGCCTTCGACTACCTGATCCGCACCCAGCCGGCGGACGAGGCGGCCACCGCAGCGGCCTGACCCATCGGCCGTCATAGCGAGAAGCATGGCAATCCGGGGCGACGGCATATCGCGCCCTGGATTGCTCCGCCCCCTCGCCGTTCGCCGTGAGGGAGACCGTGCAGACGCGCGGCAGGTTGACGCGAAACGGCCCGGAAGTACGCCTCCGTTTCCCGGCTGGCTACCCGCGAAACCATTGGAAACAAGCCGTTCCGGGCGGTTTGGATGGCTTTTCCGTGTGTGACTTTCCGGTACGGTATCGTTTTACCGGCCCCGTGCCGGACGCGGCCGTCACCGGACGGCAGGCAAGGCTGGCGGAAAACAGGTCGCGTCATCCCGCAGGTTAAGGCAGATTTTCCAAGTGTAGGAAAGCACGTGGCGGAATCAGTCCGCTACGGGATCGGCGTAGGCGTCCTTCAACGCCTCCGCCGCAGCACCAGATAGAGCGCGCCTTCGCCCCCGTGGCGGCGGTGGGCGGGTCTTATGGCGGCGATGTCGGAGCCGTGGGGACCGGCGGCCAGCCAGTCGAGCACCTTGGCCCGGATCGCGCCGCGCCGTTCGCCCCGGTCGGCGGCGGCGGCCCCGCGCGGCTTGCCGGCAATCAGCAGCACGACCCGCGCGCCCAGCGCCTTGGCTTGCGTCAAGCCGTGGTCCAGCCGCGCATGGGCCTGGTCGAGCGAGGCCCCGTGCAGGTCGAGCGTGAAATCGGGCGCGGCGCCCCCGCGCGCCAGCTTGCGTTCCCACGTAGTGTCGAGCCCATGGCGTTCGCCGGGCGGCGCCGGGGCGGGCCGTTCCGGCTTCGGAGCCGGGGCCAACGCCTTGGGAGGGGTAACGGCCTTGGGCTGCGCCTGTTTGGGGGCTGGTTCCGCCTTGTCGGCAAGGGACGGCTTGCGCCGCCCGTGGAGCGGCTCGACCGTCGCGGCCACACGCGCCCACAAGGCGGCCTCTTCCGCCGTCAGCCCGCGCGGGGGTCTCATTTCGTGCCGAGCCGGTGCAGCACTCCGCGCGGCAGGAGGATCAGCGCCTGTCCGCGCCCGCTCATCCCTCCGGCAATCCGGCGGGCATCGTCGCCCGCGCCCCAGAACGTATCGAACCGGTTGGCGCCCTTGATCGCCCCGCCGGTATCCTGTGCGATCCACAGGCCGTCGGCCTGCGGCCGGTCCAGTTCGAGCCACACCGGCGCGCCCAGCGGCACGAAGGCGGGGTCGGCGGCGACCGAAGATTCGGGCCGCACCGGCACGCCCAATGCCCCCAATGGTCCGCCAAGGCCGCTGGCGCCGTCGAGTTCGCGGAAGAACACCCAGCTCTTGTTCAGCCGCATCAGTTCGCGGCCTTCCTCCGGGTGGTCCCGCAG
>JAQVKV010000642.1 GCA_028694545.1 Zavarzinia sp.
GGAGTCCGACCATGATCCATGCCCGTCCCAGCCTGATCGCGGCCCTGTTGTTCGCACTGTTCGGTCTTGCCGCCTGCGCGACGCCCGGCGACGGGACGGATGAAAGTGGCTGGGGCGTGGAGCGCGCGCCGCGCGTGACGCCGGTCGCCTGGTACTTCGAGGTGCACAAGGAAGGCACGGTCTACGTCTTCGACGATCCCGATCTGTATCGCCGCTTCCTGGCCGGCGAGGCGCTGCCCGAGGCGATGCGTGAGGAGATCGACGGTCGGCCGGTGGTGTACGCCTTGAAGAGCGGCGACGGCCTGCATTATCCGAAACTGCCCTTCGTCGCGTTGCACCAGGGCGACGAAGCGGCGCTGGCCGAGGACTTCTATGCGGAAGTGCTGTGGCGCGACAAGTTCCACGTCTTCGAGCGCTGGGACGCGGTGCAGGCCTTCCGTTCGGGCGAGGTCCGCCCGCCCCATACCATCACCTATCGCAATCAGGGGCCGCTGCGTGCGACGGTGGTGTTCGTGCTCGACGAGGAGAGCATCAAGCACACGCCCTCGCCGCTGGTCGAGCGCTTCTTCCGCGTCCACCGCATGCACGGCTGGGACGTGGGTAACGAATAACGACCGATTCTTGTCGCACTGATTTCGCTGCTCCGCCGCCGTTCCTCGAAACGGCCTGCGGCATCCATCGCAATTTCCTGATTGGGTGTTTGTTTCTCCGCCGGGCCGTGCGCCGTCCCGGCCCGGTCCGGCACTTCGGACCCGTCGGCTGTCATATTCCTGTCATCTTGGCGTCACAAACTCTTCACCACGCCTCCCCATACTTGCCGGCGTCACGATTGCTGACGGAGGGGCGGAACGCGTCCCTCGAACCTCTCATCCGTTCGACTCCAAGGGGAAAGATGTCATGAATCTGAACAAGTCTCTCGTCGCCGCGGCCGTTGCCGTTGCCCTGAGTGCCGGTGCGGCCTTCGCCGCCGAAGGCGCCAAGGTCGACGCCGCGCTGCCCGACTACCAGCGTGTCTCCGGCGTGTCCGGCAACATGTCGTCCATCGGCTCCGACACCCTGAACAACCTGATGACGCTGTGGGCCGAGGACTTCGCCCGTCATTACCCGAACGTCAACATCCAGATCCAGGGCGCCGGCTCCTCCACCGCGCCGCCGGCCCTGACCGAAGGCACCTCCAACTTCGGCCCGATGAGCCGCACCATGAAGTCGACCGAGGTGCAGGCGTTCGAGAACAAGTACGGCTACAAGCCGACCAGCGTCGGCGTCGCCGTCGACGTGCTGTCCGTGTACGTCAACAAGGACAATCCGATCAAGGGCCTGACCATCCCGCAGGTGGACGCGATCTTCTCCTCCACCCGCCGCTGCGGCTTCAAGGAAGACATCACGCGCTGGGGCCAGCTCGGCCTGACCGGCGCCTGGGCCAACCGCGACTTCACGCTGTACAGCCGTAACGCAGTCTCCGGCACCTATGGCTACTTCAAGGAACACGCCATGTGCAAAGGCGACTACAAGGCCTCGATCAACGAGCAGCCCGGTTCCGCCTCGGTGGTGCAGGGCGTCACCGAATCCATCAATGGCATCGGTTACTCCGGTATCGGTTACATGACCTCCGGCGTGCGCGCCCTGCCGCTGGCGAAGGAAGCCGGTCAGCCGTTCGCCGAGCCGAGCGCCGAAAACGCCGCCAACGGCAGCTATCCGCTGTCGCGCGTGCTGTGGGTGTACGTGAACAAGCACCCGAACCGCGCGCTGCCGCCGCTGGAGCGCGAGTTCTTCAAGCTCGTGCTGTCCAAGCCGGGTCAGGAAACGGTGGTCAAGGACGGCTACATCCCGCTGCCGGCCGGTCTCGCCAAGAAAGAACTGGCGAAGCTGGGCCTGTAACCGATCTGAGCCGGTTCCGGCGGCCGCACCGCATGGTGTTGGCCGCCGGATCGGGGTTCGCCCGAACATGGCGGCCTCACTGGTTCATGACACAACCGGGAGAACATGAGCGATGTTGATTGCCAAGAAAGTTTCCGTTCTGGTCGCCGCGGCGCTGCTCGGCGTAAGTCTGTCGGCCTGTGCCGGCAATGGTCCCAAATCCGCGGACGCCAAGGTTGACGACAAGGTCGCCGCCAAGTCCACCGGTCTGGCCGAAATGTACGAGGCGCACAAGGATGGCCGCATCTGGGTGTTCGGTAATGCCGACCTGTATCGCGGCTTCCTGGGTGGCAAGGAAGTGGCCCTCCAGGTGACCCGCATCGGTGCCGGTCCGAATGGCGAGACCGTCAAGTTCGGCATCACCAAGGACGAGTCGAAGATGATCGAGACGTTGCCGCAGATTGCCGCCATCGACGGCAAGCTCGACGGCGTGGCGCAGGGTTTCTACGGCGAAACCTTCAAGGACGGCCGCTTCTACGTGTTCGACGACTGGAACGACATGAAGGCGTTCCGCAAGTCGGGTGATGCGCCGCTGGCGTTCACCTACATCGGCAAGGGCCCGAACCGTGCGACGGTGGTGTACGTGCGCAACAAGTCGACGGCCAAGGTGAAGCCGGTTGCCGCAATGGAGCGTTTCAACAAGCAGCACGGTCTTTGATCCGTGC
>JAQVKV010000028.1 GCA_028694545.1 Zavarzinia sp.
CACAGTCGCGGGGGCGGTCGGGGCTCGGGCCTTGCGGCCTTTCCCCATTCCCATTTGATTCCGCCAGGACCGGAAGGTCCCGGGGCGGAAACCGCAAGCTCGTGCAGGAGGTCGGAAAAGTGGCCTCTCGTCAAGTGCCGTTTCACATGCAGGGGAATCCCCGCCTTCGGCTCAGGCGCGTTTCAGACCGATGTAATGCCAGGCGAGCAGCAATGGCACGCCGACCAGCTCCAGCGCCATGCCGCCGACCAGCGGCGCGGACGGCAGGCCAACCGACAGCGCAGAAACCGCCCTGCCGATGCCACTGAGGAACAGGATGGCCATGAGGAGCCTGAAGCCGCCCGGCCTTTTGTCCATTTCGCCGGCAGCCAGCCACAGGGAAAGGCCATAACCCAGCCAGATCGCCCCGAAGAAACGGACCTGGCTGTCGAGCACGGGATCGGACAGTACCTCCGCCCCGAGCGGACTGTCGATCTTCGACAGGCTCGACGCGCCGATGGCGAGATCCATGGCGCCCGTCACGAATGGGAGCAGGCAGAAGACTCGGACCACGTTGCGCAGTATTTTCATGTCATCCCCACAAAAAAGGTCCCGAGATACCGCGATGATTACGGGCACTCGGGACCAAGTGACATTCCGGTCAAAGGAGGGAGGTCCTGCCGGAAGTGTGGAGGAGAACTCCATCGGCGGTGAAGCCGCCGATGCCCGAGACCCTACGCATCACCGACAGCCATGGCACCATCCGGAAGGCTGGCTTTTCCCCCAAGCGGGCGGGAGTTTCACCCCGACTGGCCAACTTCCACCTCGCCAAGGGGGACATCCGGATCACCCAATTTCACGACGTCCACTGCCTTGCCGGCGGCGATCATGGCTTTGGCCGCCATGAAGTCGGCGCCCGCATTCACGGCTTCGACTCCCGCGATACGCCCCTCGCACAGATGGAAGGCCATGGCCTTGCCGCCTCCCGGTGCCTGTCTGAAAACGATGGCGCCCGCACCGTCGAGGACGCCCGCCGCCTGCAGCTTCATGTCGTATTGATCGGACCAGAAGGTCGCCACGTCCCGCTGTGGCAATGGCGCCAACGCAATGGCGGCGGATGTTCGTTTCGCCTGGTCCAATGCCCCGGACACGCATTCGAGGCGGACGCCACGGGTACCCGGCACAATTACCTGCCGGGCAACATCGCCGAGCGCGAAGATCGCGGGGTCGTCCGTCCGCCCCGCGCCGTCGACGACGATACCATCATCACACCGCAGGCCGGCTTCAAAGGCCAGTTCCTGATTGGGCACGCCCCCGATCCCCAGGAGGAGAAGGTCGACCGGGAGAACCTGACCGTCGTCGAGCATGACCTCGCGCGTGGCCCCTCTTTCGCCTTCGATCCGTTCGAGGCCGCGTTCGAGCCGGAAATGGACGCCCTGGGCCTCGTGACGCCGCCGAACGAACTCCGAGATCCAGGGCGACGCGACACGGGCAAGCACGCGCGCCTCGCGCTCGATGACGGTCACCGCCATGCCACAGTCCCGCGCCGAGGCCGCGACCTCGAGCCCGATATAGCCGCCGCCGACGATGGCCAGCCGGCGCCCCGCCCTGAACTCCGCCTTGAGCCGCTCCGCGTCGCGCAGGGTCCGCAGAAGGTGCACGCCGGCAAGACCGCGCCCGGAACAGCGCAAATCCCATGGCCGGGCCCCCATGGCGAGGATCAGCCAGTCGTAGCGGACCTCGCCGCCATCGAGCATGGTCACCGTCCGTGTCGTCCGGTCGATTCCGGTCACCTTCGCGCCGAGCCTCAGATCGATCCCGTTGTCGCGATAGAAATTGGCGGGCCGTAACGGTGGCGGCCCGGCGGCGGCCCGCCCCGTCAACACGCCTTTCGACAGTGGCGGGCGATGATAGGGCAGAACATCTTCCTCGCTCAGCAGGACGATGCCGCCGGTAAAGCCGAATTGACGCAGAAAGCCGCAGGCGGCGGCGCCCGCGTGACCGCCGCCGACGATGACGACCGTTTCCTCGCCGGATCCCCCTCGCCCCGCCATCTCAGGGGGTTCTCGAAATCATGTCGGCGAACTGCCGACGCAGCTCATGCTTCAGGAACTTCCCCGTGGAGGAGCGTGGAATAGCGTCGATGAAGGCGTAGTCGTCCGGTAGCTGCCAGCGGGCGAAATGGGGCGCCAGATATTGCCTGATGTCGTCCCCCGTCACATCGCATCCCGGCTTGCGAACGGCGACCACGAGGGGGCGCTCGTCCCATTTCGGATGAGCGATGGCGACCACCGCCGCTTCCGCGATGGCGGGATGCCCCATGACCGCGTTCTCGAGTTCGACGGAACTGATCCATTCCCCGCCGGACTTTATGAGGTCCTTGGTCCGGTCGGCGATGCGCATGCGGCCGATCGGATCGATTGTGGCGACATCGCCGGTACGCAACCAGCCGTCCGCCGAGATCTTTTCCGGGTCGGGGGGAAGATTGTGGTAACCACCCGTGATCCAGGGACCGCGGACTTGCAGTTCGCCCGAGGTCGTGCCGTCCCACGGACATTCGGCGCCGGCCTCGTCGATAATGCGCATTTCGACCATGGGGGATGCGGTGCCCTGAAGCGCCCGGACCTTCGCCTGTTCTTCCGCGTCGAGCACCGCGTCCTCGGGCCTCGTATAGCTTACGCTGCCGAGCGGCGAGGTTTCGGTCATGCCCCAGGCATGGCGAATATGGATGCCGAAGCCGTCCAGCCCCCGGATCAGGCTGACCGGCGCCGCGGCACCCCCCACCAGCATGCGGATGGGACCGGCGAACGTCCGGGCCGGTCCCGCTTGCAGTACCTGGAGGATCATGTTGCAGATCGTCGGCACGCCGAGGGTCAGGGAAATCCTCTCGCCTTCCATGAGATCGAGAAGGTCGGGACCGGCCATATGGGGACCGGGGAAGACCATCTTCGCCCCGACCATGGTGGCCGAATAGGGCATGGCCCAGGCATTCGCATGGAACATGGGCGTGATCACGAGGACATTGTCGGAGGCCGAGGTGCCGAACAGGTCGCTGGCGCAGGAAGCAAGCGCATGCAGCACCATGGAGCGGTGGGAATAGACCACGCCCTTCGGCCGCCCGGTGGTGCCGGAGGTATGGCACATGGCGACGGCGTCATTCTCGTCCTGCGCCGGATAGACGTAATCCTCCGCATTCCCGGCGATGAACGTCTCGTAATCCTCGTAGCCGGCCGGCACCGGCTGACCCGAGAAGGCGTGGACGACGACGCGTGGCACCACCTCGAGCAGCGGCACGACCCGCTCCCAAAGCGGCAGCATGACGTCGTCGACGATGATGAGTCGGTCGCCCGCATCCGCCACCACATAGGCGACATCCTCGGGCGAAAGCCGGAGGTTCACCGTGTGAAGCACGGCACCGGCGGCCGGAATGCCGAAATAGCACTCCAAATGCGCGGCATGGTTCCATTGCAGCGTCGCCACCGCGTCGCCCGGGCGAATGCCGGCCCTTTCCACCAGGGCCTTGGCCAGTTGGCGGGCCCGGCGGCGGATATCGCCATAGGTGGTGCGGTGCAGGCTCTTGTCCGGGCGCCGGCTCACCACCTCGCGCGTGGCGAAATAGCGCCCGGCCCGCTCGAGCAGGGCATTCGTGCTGAGCGGTACCCGCATCATGGTCGATTGCATGGTCGCACTCCCCCTCAGCCCGCCATGGCCGGCAGGGACCGGGCGATCAGCTCGCGCATGATCTCGTTGGCGCCGCCATAGATCCGCTGGATCCGGACGTCGGCGTAGAGACGCGCGATCAGATATTCGTTCATGTAGCCATAGCCGCCATGGAACTGCAGGCAATCGTCGATGACGCGGCCCTGCTGCTCCGTGCACCACATCTTGGCCATGGAGGCTTCGGCGCTGGAAAGTTCGCCGCGCATGTGCTTGCCCACGCATTCGTCGATGAAGGCGCGCGAGACACGGGCGGCGGTCAGGCAATCCGCCAGCTTGAAGCGGGTGTTCTGGAAATCCAGCAGGGACTTGCCGAACGCCTTGCGTTCCTGGACATAGGTTGTCGTGATCTCGACCGCGCGTTCCAGCATGGCCTGGGCACCGATGGCGATGCCGATCCGCTCCTGCGGGAGCTGGGTCATCATCTGGGCGAAGCCCTGGCCATCGGCGCCGCCGAGACGATTGGCCACCGGCACGCGCACGTCATCGAAGAAGAGTTCGGCCGTATCACTGCCGTGCATGCCGATCTTGTCGAGGTTGCGGCCGCGCCGGAAACCTTCCAGCCCCGCCGTCTCGACCACGATCAGGGTGATGCCCCTGGCGCCCATGGCGGGATCGGTCTTCGCCGCGACGATGACGAGATCGGCCGCGGCGCCATTGGTGATGAAAGTCTTGGCGCCATTGATCACATAGTGATCGCCGTCGACCTCCGCCCTGGTGCGCAGGGACTGGAGGTCCGAGCCGCCGTTCGGCTCCGTCATGCCGATGGCGCCGATCATCTCGCCGCTGCACATCCCGGGCAGCCACCTGTCCTTCTGCTCTTCCGTACCAAAGGCGAGGATGTAATGCGCGACGATATTGCAGTGGACGCCCTGGCCGAAGCTGGTCGATCCGGCATAGGACAATTCCTCGGCCATCACGGCCTCGAAGGCGTAATCACCGCCACCGCCACCATATTCGGCGGGGATGCTGGGACAGAGGAAGCCGAGCTCGCCAGCTTTCAGCCACAGCGAGCGGTCAACCATCTTCTGGTCGCGATAGCGCTCGTCATGGGGAACCAGTTCGTCCGCCAGGAAGCGGCGCAGGTTCTCGCGGAACAGGGCCGCGTCTTCGTCCTCCCAGGGGCGGCGGGGGCGCAGTCCGCTCATGTCACATTCCTCCTGCCATACGCATGTCCACATCCTCGGCCAGCCGCACATGCAGCGGGGCCGGCGGGGCCTTGCCGAGAATGTCGTCCGAAATCTTTTCCCCGATCATGATGGTCGGGGCATTGGTATTGCCGCCCACCAGGGTCGGCATGACCGAGGCATCGACCACCCGCAGATTGCCGATGCCGTGGACCTGGCAACGCCCGTCCACCACCGCCATGGGGTCGGCACCCATGCGCGCGGTGCCCACCGGATGATAGATCGTCTCCGCGCTGCCGCGCACCCAGGCATCAAGCGCCGCGTCACTGTCGACGGCGGCACCGGGCTCCAGTTCATCGCCGAGATAGGGCCGCATCGCGCCCTGGCGCAGGATGTTGCGCACGGCGCGCACACCCTCACGCATGGCCCGGCGATCGACCTCGCTTTCGAGGTAGTTCGGCTGGATCACCGCATGGTCGCGGGCATCCGCCGACCGGATGCCGACATAGCCCCGGCTTTCCGGACGCAACTGGCACAGGTGAACGGTGAAGCCGTGACCGGGCGACTTGGCCCTGCCATGGTCCTGCAGCACGGCGGCGACGAAATGAAGCTGGATGTCCGGGATTTCCAGCTCCGGCCGCGTCTTGATGAAACCGCCGGATTCAAGGCCGTTCGAGCGTGCGAGGCCCGACTTGAAGAGCATGTACTGGATGCCGGTCATCGTCTGCACGATCGGGTTGGTCTGGCTGTGCAGGGTGATCGGCTGCAGGCAGCGGTTGATCACGCAGCAGTCCAGATGATCCTGCAGGTTCTTGCCGACACCCGGCAGATCGGCGACGACATCGATGCCATGGCGGCGCAGTTCGGCCGCCGCGCCGATGCCGGAAAGCATGAGCAACTGGGGCGAATTGATCACGCCGCCGGCCAGGATCACTTCCCGCGCCGCCGTCGCCTTCCGGACCTGGCCGCCCTTCATGTATTCGATGCCCACCGCCTTGCGCCCCTCGAAGAGGATGCGACTGGCCAGCGCATCGACCTCGACCGTGAGGTTCGGCCGCTTCAACGCAGGGCGCAGATAGGCAACCGCCGTGCTGCAACGCTTGCTATCGCGGATGGTGAGCTGATAGTGCCCGAAGCCCTCCTGCTGGGCACCGTTGAAATCCCTGGTACGCTTGTAACCAGCTTCGACGCCCGCTTCGATGAAGGCATCGAACAGCGGATTGGTGCCCGGCACGTCGGAAACGCCGAGAGGGCCGTCGCCGCCGTGGAAGTCATCGGCACCGCCGGCATTGCCTTCACTGCGCTTGAAATAGGGCAGGACATCGGCGAAGCCCCAGCCCGTCAGCCCCATCTGGCGCCACTGGTCGTAATCCCGCCCGTGGCCCCGGATGTAGATCATGCCGTTGATCGAGGACGAGCCGCCCAGCACCTTGCCGCGCGGCCAATAGAGCGACCTTCCGTCCATATGGGCCTGGGGCTCGGTGTGGTAATACCAGTTCGCGTGAGTACCACCCAGCAGCTTGATGACGCCGGCCGGCATATGGATCATCGGGCTGCGGTCCTTGCCGCCCGCCTCGAGCAGCAGCACGCGATTGGCCGGATCCGCCGACAGGCGATTGGCCAGCACGCAGCCGGCGCTGCCCGCGCCGACGATGATGTAATCGAAGTCCGCCATCGGCGCTTCTCCCCTGATGGGGCCCGTTGAGCCGGGCCCCGCGTTCTTTCACTTGTTCGGATCAGGCTTCGTAGAGAACGAAATCGCTCTTCGGCGTGCCGCAGGCCGGGCAATACCAGTCGTCCGGCAGGTCCGCGAAGCGGGTTCCCGGCGGGATCCCCGCTTCCGGCAGGCCTAGCGCTTCATCGTAGAGTTCGCCGCAGGTCTGGCATTGCCAGACCTGAAAAGGGGCTTCCCGGGACATCGCGGATCTCAGGCCGTCATCTCGAAGCGGATCGGCACATGCTTCGGTCCGCAGACGAATTCGGATTCGGCCATCGAGCCCTCGCCGGCCATCTCGAGCGACTTCAGACGCGGAATAACCTCTTCCCAGAAGCATTTCATCTCGAGCCGCGCCAGATGCTGGCCAAGGCAGATATGCGAGCCGTAACCAAAGCCGATGTGGCGGTTGGGCGAGCGCGCGGGATCGAAGACCTGCGGATTCTCGAAGGCGTCCTCGTCCCGGTTGCCGGAGATGTAGGACAGATATAGAAGGTCGCCCTTCTTGATCTGGCGCCCGCGCAGGACATAGTCCTCCTTCGCCGAACGGACAAACTGCTGCACCGGCGAGGCCCAGCGGATCGATTCCTCGACGAAGCCGGCGATCAGCTTCGGATCGTCCTGCAGGCGCTTCAGCAGCGCCGGATCTTCCGCCAGCTTCCACATGGAGGTCGCCGTCGTCGCCGAAGTCGTGTCGTGCCCGGCCGAGGACAGGATGGCGAAATAGGAGATCATCGCCCGATCTTCCATCGGGCAACCGCGCACCTTGCCATTGGCGACGAGGGAGGCCACGTCATCGCGCGGACAGCCCCTGCGGTCGGCGATCACCTTGTCGTAATATTCCTTGAATTCGGCATAGACGATATCCCAGGTCTTGATGATCTCGCCGGGGTCCGTCGGGTCCGAACCCGGGCGCTTCAGGTCGGGATCAGCATAGGTGAACAGCCACTGCGTCAGGCGCAGCATCTTGGCGTGATCCTCCTCGGGGATACCGATCACGTTCATCACCACCTCGAGCGGATAATAGAAGGCGAGGTCCCAGGCAAAATCGCACTCAGGCGCCATCGCGGCCAGCTTGTCCGCGTATTTCCTGGCCATGACCCGGACCTTGGGTTCCAGGGCCTTGATCATCTGCGGCATGAACTGTCCCGCCGTGACATTGCGGTAGTCCGTGTGCTCGGGCTCGTCCATGTGAACGAGGGTGCGGAAGATATGCGGCAGGCCACCGGTATAGTCCCGCATCATCTTTTCGGCATATTGGGAGGCCAGCGTCTTCGACCGATCCGCGCTCAGGAACAGTTCGTCCTGGCGGGTAATCTCCCGAATATCCTCATATTTAGTGACGATCCAGTGAGGGTCGTAGCCCGGAACCTCGGCGATCGACAGGGGATAGTCACGGCGAAGCGTGGTGAAAATTTCCTGAATCTTTTCGCGGCTGCCAAAGGTCTGCGGCGCGAAGACCGGCGCGACGAGGTCGACCGGAATCTTCAGATTTTCCATTTTGTTTTTTCCTCCCGGATATCGACGGATACCAGTTACGCGGCTCCGCTTTGGATCAATCTAATCGTGCCTCCCCGCACTTCACTGACCGAAAGGATAGTTCTATCCCCGTGCCCTTCCGCTAGATCTGGCTCCCACAACGACGGGAGGAAACCGGCATGATCACGGAGCTTTTCAACGCGAATCTGCTGAAAGGGCAGACAGCCTTCATCACAGGAGGCGGCAGCGGCGTGAACCTCGCCATCGGCCGGGCCTTCGCGGCACTCGGCGCGCGCATCGGAATCTGTGGCCGTACCGAGGAACGCCTGGCGAGCGGGCGTGCGACGCTCGAGGCCCTCGGCGCCGAGGTTTTCACGGCGGTCGCCGACGTGCGTGATCCGGACGCGGTGCAAGCCGCCCTCGATGGCTGCAAGGCGGCGCTCGGTCCCGTCTCCATCCTCGTCTGCGGCGCCGCCGGCAATTTCGTCGCCCCGGCCGAGGCTATCAGCGCCAAGGGCTTCCGCACCGTCGTCGAGATCGATCTTCTCGGCAGCTTCCACGCCACCCGCGCGGCCTTCGACCAATTGCGCGAGACAAAGGGCAACATCCTCTTCGTCTCGGGCGGGCAATCCTTCGTACCCTTCGCGTTCCAGGCCCATGTCGGCGCTGCCAAGGCCGGCATCGACAATCTGATGCAGAATCTTGCCCTCGAATGGGGCCGTTACGGCATTCGTTGCAACAGCATCGTACCGGGCCCCGTGAAGGATACGGAAGGCATGAAGCGCCTCGGCGGCGAGGCCGAACCCAGCCTCTGGAACGAGATGACGCCGCTGGGCCGCATGGCCGAACAGGAGGAGATCGGTCAGGCCGCAGCCTTCCTCGCCTCTCCCCTCGCCTCCTATGTCAGCGGCGCCCGCCTCTGTGTCGACGGCGGCCAGAACCTGACCGGTTCCACCCTGTTCAACGGCGCGATCGCGCGCGAGCTGGCCAAGGCCAGAGCGGCGGAATAAGCCGTCGGGCGCCTTTCCCCCGGAGAAGGGCGCCCCTACTGCAGCATGCCCATCGAGCGGGCCTTGGCGACGGCGGCGGTGCGGGTCCGAACCTCGAGCTTGTCGTAGATATTGCGCAGGTGCCATTTCACCGTGGGCAGTGAAACGAAGAGCCGTTCGGTGATTTGCTGATTGGTCATGCCTTGCGAGACCATGGCCAACACCTTGTATTCCTTGCGGCTCAGTTTCGCGCCGGCGCCCGTCCCCTCCTCGCTCGCCTCCTCGCCCGGGACCACGTCTTCGTGCGCTCCGCCCGCCAGCGCGAAGGCAAGGGCCGCGGCGCCCGGGTCCAGACTGTCGCGCATCGTCTTCACATGATGCGCGAGCGCCGAGGCCAGGGGCCGGACGATCGCCGCATGATCGAGAAGGCAACGCCGCAAGCCGAGGGGAGCGCAGACCTCCACCGCCTCCATCAGGGCGCGCAAGGCGAAAGTGGTTTCGCCGGCGGCATGATGGGCCGCCGCCTTGATGCAGGACGCCAACACCCACCGCCGCAGACGCCCGCCCGAGCGTGTCGCGGTCAGGACGGGCATGATCTCGGCGACCGCCCGGCGGGGATTGCCCGAGACGATGCTGCGATAGGCGGTGAGAAGCTTCAGGTTCTCGGCGATTTCCGGCGACGGGGGCTGATCGCCCTCCGCCTCGGCCTTGCCCTCCGCCTCGCCGATGTCGAGACCGCGCCGCACGTCGTAGTTCAGGTCGAGGATGATTTCCTCGCGCAGGCACTGGATCTGCAACACGATCGGACTGCCGAAGCGCCGCACCCCCAGGGCCTGGACCTGGCGCAGCAGATCGAGCGCCGCCTGGGGCCCCTTGTCGAGCAGGGTGAGACGCGCCGCGACCATCCAGCCCGAAAGCGCCACGTCGATATTGCCGTGCTGCGCCACGGTCGAGAGGCTGCGGGCCACGAGCTGGCGCGCCTGATCCAGTTCGTTCATCTCGTAATAAGCTTCGGCCAGCACCAGTTCGGCCGATCCGCGCATCAACTCTCCGGGCTCCAGGCGACGCAACGCATCCTGGATCACGTCCCGCGCCGCCACCGGCCTTCCCGTCAGCAGGAAGAACAGGGCCGTCAGGGCCGCGACCCAGGCCGCGCCATAGTCCGACGCCACCTCGGCGATAAGCTGATGCGAGACCTCGAACGCCTTGCGCGCGCCCTGCATGTCGAGTTGCGTCCGATGGCACAGGGCCATGGCAACGGCGACCGTGGCACGGTCGAAGGCAAGCCCCGGCGGATCGGAGGCCAGCCATTGCCGGCCCAGTGTCATGGCGTCAACATAGCGATGGGAGAAATAGGTGGTGAGGAAGCGCAGCAACCCCACCTGCACACCAAAACCCTCCTGCCGCTCCAACCCCTCCATATGTTCCGCGAGAAGGCCGGCCGCCCGGTCATGCGCGCCCGAGAACAGCGCCGCCCAGATCATCCAATAGGCCAGCGCCGGACGCGCGCGCAGCGCGGGCGGCAGGCGCTCGGCGCAACTGAGGAAACGAGCCGTCTCTCCCTGACGGGTCAGCAATTCCTCCGCCCCTTCCTCCAGCCAATGGGCGGCCAGCTCGTCCTGACGGGCGCGAAAGGCATAGTCGATCGCGTCGATCCACTCGCCGCGATCGCGGTGCCATTCCGCCGCGCGGCGCAGGCTCTCGAACAGCGGCCCGTCGCCCTGACGCGATGCCTGGCGAACCAGGAATTCGCGGAACATGGAATGAAGGCGGACCTGATGCCCGCCCCTGTCCAAGGGGGCCACGAAGAGGTTGCGCTCCTTCATCTCCTCGAAGAGCACGCGCGCATCCGGCCGCAGGGAGACGGCCTCGGCCAGGGAGGCCGAGAAGCGGTCGAGCGGGCAGATGGACAGCAGGAAGTCCCGCATTGCCGCCGGCAGGGTCCGCAGCACC
>JAQVKV010000029.1 GCA_028694545.1 Zavarzinia sp.
GACGCTTCCCTTGCGGAAGCGATCGGAGCAGCCGATAAAGACGCATCATCCGTTTCCGAGAAGAAGACAATGTCGAAATCCGCTGCGGCCCCGAAAGTCGGCCTCGTTTCGCTGGGCTGTCCGAAGGCACTGGTCGATTCCGAGCGCATCGTTACCCAGCTGAAGGCCGAGGGCTATGAGATCAGCCCGGACTACGCCGGGGCGGATGTGGTCGTGGTCAATACCTGCGGCTTTCTTGATTCGGCGCGGGCGGAATCGCTGGAGGCGATCGGCGAGGCGCTGAACGAGAACGGCAAGGTGATTGTCACCGGCTGCCTCGGGGCGACGCCGGACCTGATCCTCGAACAATATCCGAGCGTGCTGGCGGTCACCGGGCCGCATCGCTACGAGCAGGTGATGACGGCGGTGCACGAAGTGGTGCCGCCGCGCCACGATCCCTTCGTCGACCTGGTGCCGGCCGCCGGCGTCAAGCTGACTCCGCGCCATTATGCCTATCTGAAGATTTCGGAAGGCTGTAATCACCGCTGTTCCTTCTGCATCATCCCGCACCTGCGCGGCGATCTCGTCTCGCGGCCCGTCGACGAGGTCCTGCGCGAGGCGGAGGCGCTGGTGAACGGCGGCGTGCGCGAATTGCTGGTGATCAGTCAGGACACGTCGGCCTATGGCGTCGACCTGCGCCACAAGGGCGCTGAATGGCGCGGGCGCGAGCGGCGCGCCCATATGACCGATCTGGCCGAGGGGCTGGGCGAGCTGGGCGCCTGGGTGCGGCTGCATTATGTCTATCCCTATCCCCATGTCGACGACGTCATCCCCCTGATGGCCGAAGGCAAGGTGCTGCCCTATCTCGACATCCCGTTCCAGCACGCTTCGCCCCGGGTGCTGAAGGCGATGCGCCGCCCCGGCAATCAGGAGAAGGTGCTGAACCGCCTGTCGGCGTGGCGCCGCGACGTGCCCGAGATCGCTATCCGCTCCACCTTCATCGTCGGCTTTCCCGGCGAGACCGATGAGGATTTCGAGGAACTCCTGGCATTCCTGGGAGAGGCGCGCCTCGATCGCGTCGGCTGCTTCCGCTACGAGGCGGTGGAGGGCGCGCCGGCGAACGACCTGCCGGACGCCGTGCCGGAGGCGGTGAAGGAAGAGCGCTGGCACCGCTTCATGGCGGTCCAGCAGGAAATCTCCATGGCCAAGCTCGACGAGAAGATCGGGCGCCGCATGACCGTGATCGTCGACGAGATCGACGACGAGGACGGCGCCATCTGCCGCTCCTACGCCGATGCGCCCGAGATCGACGGCAATGTCCTCATCGAGGAGCCGGCACGCCGTCTGCGTCCTGGCGAGATTGTCGAGGTCGAGATCGCGGAAGCAGGCGAATACGACCTCTGGGGCCGCATGGTCTGACCCTTTCCCTTGCCTGCGCGCGCCTGTACGCGCAGGCTTGGCCCCAGGCCGGGATCGCGGGACCCGGCAGGGGGAGGGGATATGGCACGCTTGATTTCCGGGGGGATTTCGGGGGCGCTCGGCCTTGTCGTCGCGGTGGCGCCGGCCCTGGCGCAGGCGCCCGGGCAATGGTTCGATCCGTCGACGGCGCCGGTCGCGGGAGACGCGCCCGAGCCCGAAGTGCATCACGATCGCTGGTCGGGCGACGCCGCCAGCAGCGCTTATGGGGCACCGATCCGGTTCATTTTCGAGCTGCGGCGAGAACGTCGTCTCGATCAGGCGGTGGACGTGGACGGCATGATCGCCGCCCTCGATCCGACCGTGGGTATCGGCGCGGTGGATGGCCAATGTCTGGTCGATCGCTGCTTGCTTGGCGCCGATTTTCCCGAAGGCGGGCATATGGTGATGGAGCTGGACCTGTCCGGGCCGCTGCCGAATGGCCGCTTCACCATGGCACCCGACAGTTGGTCGGCGCCGGTTTTCGATGGCACGCTGACCTTCACCGGCCCGGGGCCGGCCGTGGTCGATGTCTCGGACGAAGAGGTGACGGAAGCGCTCAACATGGCGGGCTTCCCCATCGATCGCTGGAGCGGTGACTGGACTGGTTCCCTCATCGAGTGGCAGGTCTCAGCCGGGCGCCCTGTCACCGGCATGCTGGGACCCGAGGATTGGGCCGGGCTGTCGGCCGCCGCCAAGGCCGCCACCGAAGTCGCCGGCTGGCGCCGCCTGACGGACGAGGCGGGCGGCTATGCCCTGTTCTATCCCGCGAAGGTCGCGACCGTGGAGACGGCTTTGCCCGACGGCAGGCGTTTCGCGGCAAGGGACGACAGTCTGGTGATCGAGGTCCGGATGGTGCCCGCCGTCGACGACGATACTTTCGACGCCCTCTACGATCAGCTCAAGGAAGATACACCCGAGCGTGACGTCCGCTCGGCCAGCCGCATCAACAATGTGATCGACATCGAGGCGGACGGCGACGCGATGATGGAGCATCTGTCGGTCGTCAACGGCGACCAGCGGCAATGGCGCCTGCTCGTCCGCGTCAAGGGCGAGGAGGCGGATCCCGCGCCGCTGTCGGTCGTCACGCTCGAACCGCTCTGAGGGTTTTCCGAGGGGGAACGGAAACCTCTTGCTTCATAAAAATCTAAATGATATTAATTCGCAATATCGTTGATTTGAACGATGCGAGGCGCGAGATGGCACGGGATCTGGCAAAGACGGCGACATTCGCGATGCTGCACTTCGGTGTCGGTTTCGGCGTGACCTACGCCTTCACAGGCTCGGTGCAGATCGCGACCGGCGTCGCCCTGGTCGAACCGGCGGTGAACACCGTCGTATTCTTCTTCCACGAGCGGGTCTGGCAGAAACTGGGGGCGCGTTTTGGCCTGCGCCGGCGCGGCCCCGCTGATACGGCGGTCCTGGGCTGTGGCCACGCCGTGTAGCGGGCGGCCTCAGACCTGCCGGCGGGGAGCCCGCAGCAGGAGCCAGAGCGAGCGTATGGCAAGAATGCCGAACAAGCCGAGACCGCCGGCCACGGCGGTCATGAGGTTCAGGTTGCCGCTCTGGGTCCCGGTCGAGACGGGCTCGACCTCGTCGAAAATATCGTTGACCACCTGAATTTCATCGATGCTGGCGGCGACGATCGCGCCGCTTTCGGCGATGCGCCGGCCGTCTTCCGCGACATCTCCCGCGCCCGGCTGGGACAGGCCGACTTCGAGCGCGATGCTGCCGATCACCGTCACCCCGGCGACGCCGAGGTGAAGGCCGGCTCCACCGTGCTCCGCCCGCGCATGTACCAGATAGCCGCTGCCTTCGGCCAACAGGGCTTCGTATTCGAGACCGGCGGCGATCTCGGCGGCGACATGCGGCGGATAGCCCTTCTTCATGTCTTCGATGAAGGGGGCTGGCGCATTGACCACCATCGCTTCGCCGCCGGCGAGCAGGGCGCCGATCCGGCCCGTCCTGTCGAGGCCGGGGCGCAGGCCCCGCCGCCACTGGTCCAGTTCGGCGCAATCGGCGAAACTCAGCACCACCTGCAGACGGGCTTCGTCCCGCGCCGACAGTCGTTCGATCAGCGCGGCTTCCGCCGGCAGTTCCGGCGAAAGGCGGCAATAGCCGAAGGGCGGCGCCAGTTCGAGCGGCCGGCCCGCGACCACCAGGGTCTCCGCCCCGGCGACACCGGGGATCGCGACGACGAAGAGCCACGCCATCGTGCCGCGGAGCAGGCGGCTCCACGGGCGAGGATCAGGCTGGCATTTCCGGGCATCGTCGGGCAAGGCGGCTCTCACGTCGGATTCGCGCCTATAGCTGCATAATCCGTCAGCGGCCGCCGCCCGGAATGTCACCAGAATGAATGTATTTGCGGTGGTGGACGGAATCCGTCGCAGACTTGCAACAGCAGGACGACGTGACATCCTAGGCGGCAGGGAGGATGCCGCATGAGTCTGATGATGCCGGCCCCGGACAGAACGGTGATCGACGGGCGGGCCGCCCTCCTCGCCGAGTTGCGCCGTCTGCTGCCGGCCGACGCGGTTATCGCCGCCGAGTCGGCGCTCGCCGCCTATGAATGCGACGCGCTTACCGCTTATGCCCAGCGTCCGCTGGCGGTCGTGCTGCCACGTACCACGGCGGAGGTCGCGGCCATTCTCGGCACCTGCCGCGCGCGTGGCGTGCGGGTGGTGCCGCGCGGGGCAGGTACCTCCCTGTCCGGCGGTGCGCTGCCGCTGGCGGACGGCATCGTGCTCTCGCTCGCACGCTTCAACCGCATCCTCGAGATCGATCTCGAAAATCGCTGCATCGTCGCCCAGCCGGGCGTGACCAACCTCGCCCTGACCCAGGCGGTGGAAGCGGATGGGTTCTTCTACGCCCCCGATCCGTCCAGCCAGATCGCATGCACCATCGGCGGCAACGTGGCGGAGAATTCGGGCGGCGTTCACTGTCTGAAATACGGCCTCACCACCCACAACCTGCTCGGCCTCGAAATGGTGACGATGGATGGCACCGTTGTCCGCCTCGGTGGCGGCAAGGCGCTCGACGGGCCGGGCTATGACCTGCTCGGTGTCGTAACGGGGTCGGAGGGCCTGCTCGGCGTCGTCACCGAAGTGACGGTGCGCCTGACGCCGAAGCCGCAGGGCATCGGCGCCTTGCTGGCGGGGTTCGATTCGGTCGAGGCGGCGGGCGGTGCGGTCGCCGCCGTCATCGCCGCCGGCATCGTGCCCGGCGGGATCGAGATGATGGATAATCTCGCCATCAACGCGGCCGAGGATTTCTGCGCGCCGGGCTATCCACGGGATGCCGCCGCCCTGCTGATCGTCGAGCTGGACGGGCCGGCGGGCGAGGTCGAGGCGCAGATGGACCGGGTGGCCGCGATCATGACCCGGCACGGCGCCGCCAGCCTGAAACGTACCCGTGACGAAGCGGAGCGCCTGGGCTTCTGGGCCGGGCGCAAGGCGGCCTTTCCCGCCGTCGGACGCATCTCGCCCGATTACCTGTGCATGGACGGCACGATCCCGCGCGCGCGCCTGCCGGACGTCCTGAAGCGCATCACCGCGCTCTCGGCGCACTACGGGCTTCGCTGCGCCAACGTCTTCCACGCCGGGGACGGCAACTTGCACCCGCTGATCCTCTATGACGCCAACGTAGAGGACGAACTGGCGAAGGCGGAAGCCTTCGGCGCCGACATCCTGCGCGCCTGCGTCGAGGTCGGCGGCGTGCTCACCGGCGAACACGGCGTCGGCATCGAGAAGCGCGACCTGATGGGCGAGATGTTCGACGATACGGATCTCGCCGTGCAGCAGCGCCTGAAATGCGCCTTCGATCCGGGCGGCTTGCTCAACCCGGGCAAGGTCTTCCCCGTGCTTCACGCCTGCGTCGAGCTGGGCCGCCTGAAGGTTTCAGGTGGCAAGCTGCGCTTTGCCGATCTGCCGAGGTTCTGATGGAACGCCTGGCGCCCCGCACTCTCACCGATCTCGCCGGCCTGGTCGCCGACGCGCACGAGCGGGCGCGGCCGCTCCATGTCGTCGGGGCGGGCACCCGCGCGGGGCTCGGCCATGCGGTCGCGGCGGACGCCGTGCTCGATCTCTCCGCCTTCGCGGGGATCGAGACTTACGAGCCTACCGAACAGGTGATCACGCTTGGCCCGGCGACACCGCTCGCCCTCCTCGCCGAAGTGCTGGCGGATGCGGGCCAGCGCCTTGCCTTCGATCCGCCCGACACCGGGCCCTTGTTCGGCGAGGCGGCGGGGGCGGGCACCATCGGCGGCGCGGTCGCGGCAAATCTGTCCGGCCCTGGCCGACCCCGGGCCGGGGCCGCGCGCGACCATCTCCTCGGCGTCGAGGCGGTGAGCGGCCGGGGCGAGATATTCAAGGCGGGCGGGCGTGTCGTGAAGAATGTAACGGGTTACGACCTGCCCAAGCTGATGGCCGGATCCTTCGGCACGCTGGCCGTCATGACGCGCATGACCCTGCGCCTCGCGGGGCGGCCGCCGGCGACGGTGACCGCCGCCCTGCTGGACCTCGACGCGGATGAAGCCGGGCGCCTGATGCAGCGGATTGCCGGCAGTGCGCTGGAACCGGTGGCGATCGCCTATCTGCCGGCGGAGATCGCGGTCCGAGCCCGTCATCCGCTGTCCGCCGCCGCCGTCCTGGTCCGCTTCGAGGGGCCGGAGACGGCCCTCGCGGAACGCCTGGCGGATCTGCAGCGCCTGATCGGCGGAACCGCTCCGGTCGAGGCCATCGAGGGCCCGGATTCGGACGAGACCTGGGCCATGATCCGCGACATCGCCGGCCTGCTGCCCGATGGTGGCCGCGCCCTGTGGCGCCTTTCCGTGCCGCCCGCCGCCGGCTGCGCGCTGGCGCGCCGTCTCGGGCGTGAACTTCCGGGCGTGCATTGGCTCGCCGACTGGGCGGGGGGCCGGCTCTGGCTGTCGCTGCCCGGCGACGCGGACGGTGGCGCCGCCGTGATCCGGGCGGCGACCAAAACCGTGGGCGGCCATGCCGTGCTGTTCCGCGGTCCCCTGGCGCTGAAGGTGCTGGTGCCCGTGTTCGAGCCGGGGGAGGCGGGGCTGGCCCTGCTGGAGCAGCGCCTGCGCGCCGCCTTTGATCCGGCGGGCATCCTCAATCCCGGCAAGCTCGGCTGATCATGCGTACCGAATTTTCCCTCGAACAACTGGCCGATCCCGACATCGCCGAGATCGACTCCATTCTGCGCAAATGCGTTCACTGCGGCTTCTGTACCGCGACCTGTCCCACCTATCGCCTGACCGGCGACGAACTGGACGGGCCGCGCGGGCGCATCTATCTGATGAAGGAAATGTTCGAGGCGGACCGGCCGGCGGATGATGTCGCGCGCGATCATCTGGACCGTTGCCTCGGCTGCCTGAGCTGCATGACCACCTGTCCCTCGGGCGTCGACTACGGCCGTCTCGTGGAACACGGTAAGGCCCATGTCGAGGCGACGGCGCCGCGTGCCCTGCCGGATCGGCTGATGCGTTCGCTGCTTGCCCTCATGTTGCCCGGACGGGGGCGGTTCCGCCTGGCCATGACGCTCGGCCGGCTGGCGGCGCCGGTGCTGCGTCGCCTGCCGGGGCGCCTCGGCGCCATGGGGTGGCTGGTTCCCGCCGCGCCAGCCGGAACCATGGCGATCAGGCCCGGTACCGAACATGGCGTCGCGGGGGCGTCGAAGGGCCGGGTGGCGCTGCTGATCGGCTGTATCCAGCCCGTGTTGCGGCCCTCGGTCGATGCGGCGGCGGTGCGCCTGCTCAATCGGCATGGCATTGAGGTCGTGGTGCCGGAGGCCGGCTGCTGCGGGGCGCTACCCCTGCATATGGGCAAGGTGGAGAGGGCCCGGGCGACGGCGGCGCGTCTCGTCGATGCCCTGGCGCCGGGTCTGGACGGGCTGGATGCCGTCGTCGTCACGGTTTCCGGCTGCGGCACGACGGTGAAGGACTATGGCCACCTCCTGAAGGACGATCCGGTCCGCGCGGCGCCGGCCGCGCGCATCGCCGCGCTGGCCCGCGATGTCAGCGAAGTGCTGGACGGGGTGGCACTGCAGGTGGGGGATACCGTGAAGGGCCGCGCCGTCGCCTATCACGATGCCTGTTCCCTGCGCCACGGCCAGCGGGTGACGGCGCCGAAGCGCCTGCTCGCCAAGGCGGGCTTCACGGTACGCGAGCCAGTGAACCCGCATCTTTGCTGCGGCTCGGCCGGGACCTACAACATGCTGCAGCCCGAGCTCTCCGCCGCTCTGGGCAAGGACAAGGCGGCGGCGCTGGCGGCGACGGGGGCGGAGATGATCGTCGCGGGCAACATCGGTTGCCTCACCCAGATCGCGGCGCAGGGAGATACGCCGGTGGTCCATACGGTCGAACTGCTGGACTGGGCGACGGGCGGGCCCATGCCGCCCGCGCTCCAGGTGAGTTAGACCGTCAGACGGTGCGCTGCCCCGGTTCTGGGGCGATCGCGACGCGCAGGATGTTGGTCGCGCCGGAAGTGCCGAAGGGCACGCCCGCGGTGATCACGATGCGATCCCCCGGTCTGGCGAATTCGTGTTCGATCGCGTTGGCGCCGGCGCTCTGGACCATTTCGGCGAAATTCGCGACGTCGGGGGTGACCACGCAGTTCAGGCCCCAGGCCAGCGTCAGGCGTCTTGCCGTATCCAGATTGGGGGTCAGCACCAGGATGTCCGTGTCGGGCCGTTCGCGCGCGATGCGCAGCGCGGTCGCCCCGCTCGCCGTGAAGCTGGCGATGCAGCTCGCCCTCACGGTTTCGGCGACATGGCGCGCGGCGGCGGAGATCGCGTCGGCGATGGTCTCGCCCGCCGCCTCGTCCCTGGCGTGGATCAGGGCATCGTAGACGATGTCGTGTTCCGCCTGCATGGCGATCCGGGCCATGGTCGCGACCGCTTCCAGCGGGAAGCCGCCGGCGGCCGATTCGGCCGACAGCATGACGGCATCCGCGCCGTCGTAGACGGCGGTGGCGACGTCCGAGACTTCGGCCCGTGTCGGGACCGGGGCGCTGACCATGCTTTCCAGCATCTGGGTGGCGACCACCACGGGCTTGCCGGCGGCGCGCGCCTTGGTGGTCAGGCGCTTCTGGATGCCGGGTACGGTTTCCAGCGGCAGTTCGACCCCGAGATCGCCGCGCGCCACCATGATGGCGTCGGCGGCGGCCAGGATGCCGTCGATACGCTCGACCGCCGAGGGCTTTTCGATCTTCGCAAGGACACCGGCGCGACCGCGCACGATACCCTTCAGCTCGGTCACATCCTCGGGCCGCTGGACGAAGGAAAGGGCGATCCAGTCCACCCCGATCTCCAGCGCGAACTCGAGGTCGCGCAGGTCCTTCGGGGTCATGGCGGCCAGCGGCAGGATGGCGTTCGGCACGTTCACGCCCTTGCGGTCCGAGAGGCGCCGCCCCTCGATCACCCGGGCGACGGCCACGGCGCCGTCGGTCTCGTCGATCACCAGCTTCACGCGGCCGTCGTCGAGCAGGAGTTCGGTGCCAGGCTCCATCGCCGCGAAGATTTCCGGATGCGGCAGGCAGATGCGGCTTTCGTCACCCGGCGTCTCGTCCATGTCGAGGCGGATGCGGTGGCCGGGCCGGACCTCGACGCTGCCTTGCGCGAAGCGCCCGATGCGAAGTTTGGGGCCCTGGAGGTCAGCCAGGATGCCGATGGGCCGGCCCACCTCGGCCTCGACCGCGCGGATGGCGGCGTGACGGGCGCGATGGTCGGCGTGGTCGCCATGGCTCATGTTCAGGCGGAAGACATCGGCGCCCGCGTCGAACAGGGCGCGGATCGTGGCCTGATCCGAAGAGGCGGGGCCGAGGGTGGCGATGATGCGGGCGTGCCGGTTCCGATAGCGTTTCATGACCGCAACTTACCCCCGCGATCGTGCCCGCGCCATGGTCGAATGGTGACCGTCAGGTGACGGCCAACACCCGAAAATCATTCACATTTGTGCGTGTGGGGCCGGTCATCACAAGGTCGCCGAGGGTGGCGAAGAAGCGGGCGCTGTCGTTGCCTGCAAGGCAGGCGGCGGCATCGAGGCCAAGGGCTTTCGCGCGCGCCAGTGTGGTCGGATCAATGCATGCGCCCGCGTCATTGCTGCTGCCGTCGATACCATCCGTGTCACAGGCAAGCGCCGTGATCCCCGGCATTCCATCAAGGGCTAGCGCCAGGGCGAGAAGATATTCCTTGCCGGGGCCGCCACCGCCGTCCGCGCCGGCAATCGTCACCGTCAACTCGCCGCCGGAAAGGATGACCGTGCGGCCCTTGCCGCGCTCGGCGAGAGCGAGGCGGGCGTGTTCGGCGGCAACGACGCGCGCCTCGCCCTCCACCCGGTCGCCGAGATTGATCACCCGCCAGCCCTGGCCACGCGCCACGGCGACAGCGGCGGCCAGGACCTCGGCCGGACGCAGGATCACACTCGCCCGCTGGCAGGCAAGTCGGGGGTCGCCCGGCTTCGGCGTTTCCGATTCCGGGGCTTCGAGGTGGCGGCGGACGGCGGGGGGCGGCACTATGCCGCAAGCGTCCAGCACCGCCCGCGCATCCGCCAGGGTCGAGGGGTCGGGCAGGGTCGGGCCCGAGGCGATGACCGCGGGATCGTCTCCCGGCACGTCCGAGACGAGGAGGGCGACGACCTGCGCCGGCCATGCCGCCAGCGCAAGCCGCCCGCCCTTGATCGCCGAGAGATGCTTGCGCACCACGTTGATCCGGTCGATCGGCGCGCCGGCCCGCAGCAGGGCCCGCGTCACCGCCTGCTTGTCGGCCAGAGAAAGCCCGGGGGCGGGCAGGGAAAGCAGGGCGGAGCCCCCACCCGAGATCAACGCGAGGACGAGATCCTCGGGCCCCAGCCCGTCGACGAGGCGCAGGATTTCGGCGGCAGCCTCGGGCCCCGCGGCGTCCGGCAGGGGATGCCCGGCCTCGATCACACGAATCCGGCCCGCCGCCAGGCCGTGGCCGTGGCGGGTAACGACGAGGCCCGAGAGTTCCCCCGTCCAGGCGGCGTCGACGGCGGCGGCCATGGCGGCGGCGGCCTTGCCGGCACCGACCACGACGGTTCGGCCTCGGGGTGGCCGCGGCAGGTAGCGAAGGCAGGCGGCGCCGGCATCCGCAGCCGCCAGCGCGGTCCGGAACAACATGTCGCGAATATCGCCGGCCATGATCTCAGGCGCCCCGGCGGGCGATGGCGATCCCGGCGAGCACGAGCAGCCCGCCCAGCGCCTGCATCGGTCCCAGTCCCTCGTCCAGTACCAGCCAGCCGAGAAGGGCGGCCGCGACCGGTTCAACCAGGATGACGAGGGCGGAGAAGCCGGCCGGCAGGTGGCCCATGGCCTCGGCGATCAGGCCCTGGCCGGCGGCCTGGCTGACCCAGGCGATCAGGACAAGGACGGCGATGCCCTCAATGCTTGCCGGTAGCAGCGCTTCGCCAGAGGCGACCGCGATCGGCAGCAGGGCGAGCGCGGTGACGGCACTCGACCACAGCATCAGGCGCGGCGCGTCCATGCGGTT
>JAQVKV010000643.1 GCA_028694545.1 Zavarzinia sp.
TTTCCGGCAACTGGTCGGCGGCGAACGAGAACTGGGAGCGGCCCACCCATGGCGGCCCCAAGGGGAACACCTTCTACGACACGGCGGTCGAGCTGGTACCCCAGGCGATCACGGTCGAGGCGGAACCGGTCATGTTTCCGCGCGCGCCGGTGTCGAAGAAGCAGGTGCGTTTCGACCTGCGCACCATGCTGCCGATCGGCATGGTGTCCTTCGACCGGCGCGGCCAGTTGTTCCGCTCGTTCGACGGCGCCTATTCGGTCTATGAGGATGGCGGGCAGAAGGTGATGGACGGCCAGCACCCCTATTGGTCCTGGACCCATGTTCACGCCTTCAACGTTCAGACCGGCCGCATGACCCGCATCGAGCAGGTCGCCCGCCTGAACACGGGCGACGAAATGCGCGTGAACGATGACGATATCTACGACATGTATCTTAACCAGGGTGCGATGCAGAGACGGGGAAGGTGATCCCTTCCCCGTTTCCCGTTTCCCGTTTCCCGTTAGCCTTACCGTGCCGTCGTCGAGGCGTCGGTGAACTTGTCGTAGTGGATGGACTGGAGCGGAATGCCGAGGTCCGTCATGACCGTGATCGCGGCATCGATCATCGGCGGCGGGCCGCACATGTAACCCTGGATGTCGGCGGGTGACGCCTTGGGCAGCATCGCCGCGATATGTTCCGTCACTAGGCCACGCAGGCCTTGCCAGTCGCTGTCGGCGGGTTCGTGACTGAGTACGGGGACGAAACGGAGCGAGGGCAGCCAATCCCGCGCGATTTCCCGGATTTCGGTGACCTGATAGAGGTCGGCCTGGGTTCGGGCACCGAACAGCATCACGCATTCCCGCCGCACGCGGTTCTTGCGCGCGTGCTGGAGGATGCTGAGCAGGGGAGCGAGGCCGCTGCCGCCGGCGATGCAGACGATGGGGGCCTCGCCACCCCGCAAGAAGAAGGTGCCGTGAGGGCCATTCAGCCCTACCTCGGCATTGTCGAGGGCACCGGCGAAGAGCTTTTCGGTGAACTGGCCGCCGGGCACCTTGCGGATGAAGAAGGTCACCTCCCGTCGCCCGCCACGTTCGGGCGCGGTCGCGAAGGAATAGGAGCGCGCGGGCAGGCCCGGCACAGTGATGTCGGCGTATTGCCCGGCGACGAAATCGATCTGCCGATCGAGGCTGACGGTGACGGCCTTGATGTCGTGGGTCAGGTCGATGCTCTTGACGATCTTGCCCTGGAACTGCTCCGGCGCCGGCAGGTCGGCGCCGGGGCTCTCCACCTCGACCGTGATCGGCCCCTTCAGCTGGGCCTGGCAGGCCAGGATATAGCCGGCGTCGAGTTCCTGCTTGGAAAGCGTGTAACCGAAATCGGTGATCGCGCTCACCTTGCCCTCGATCAGCCGGCACTTGCAGGATCCGCAGGTGCCGACGGTGCAATTGTGAGGAAAGGGCACCCCTTCCGCCAGCGCCGCTTCCAGCAGCGTCTGGGATCCATCGACGGCAACCTGAACATCGAAAGGCTTGATCGTCGCTATTCTCGGCTCGCTGCGGCCGAACAGTTTCTTCAGAAGACTGGCCATGGTCTCGTCTTGAAAGATTGCCGTCGTAAGGAGGTCAGCGCGAGATCGCGCCGGCCAGGAACTGCTGGATCCCCTCGCCATAGGGCGGGCGCAGGAAATACTCGGCTTCCGGCGCCTTGCTCTGGCGGTAGATCGATTTCGCGTGACTGAAGGCGAGGAAGCCGGACTTGCCGTGATACGCCCCGGTGCCGGAGGCGCCGACACCGCCGAAGGGCATGTTCTCGGCGAAGGCGTGGCTCATCACGTCGTTGATCGTGACGCCGCCCGATGTGGTGCGGTCCAGCACCTTGCGCTCCTCCGCCTCGTCCTGCCCGAAGTAGTAGAGGGCGAGGGGGCGGGGGCGCGCGTTCACATAGGCGATGGCCTCGTCGATCGCCTTGAACGTGCGGACCGGCAGGATGGGCCCGAAGATCTCGTCCTGCATCACCTTGGCGTCGTCCGGCGCGTCGATCACCAGGGTCGGCGGCAGTCGGCGGGCCTCCTGCTGGCTGAAGTCCTCGCCGGCGGGATTGATCTCGACGATCGTGGCACCGCGGTCGCGCGCATCGTCGAGATAGGAACGCAAGCGGTCGTAATGGCGCTGGTTGATGATCGACGTATAGTCCGGATTGTCCTTCAGGCTCGGGAACATCGCGGTGACGGCGCTGGTCGCCGCGTCGACGAAGGCCGGGACCTTGCCTTCGGGCACCATCACGTAATCGGGCGCGAGGCAGATCTGGCCGGCGTTCAGGGTCTTGATGGTCATCACGCGGGCGGCGGCATCGGCGAGCGGCGCGCTGTCCGAGACGATGACCGGCGACTTGCCACCGAGTTCGAGGGTGAGCGGCACCAGGTTTTCGGCCGCGGCCCGTGCCACATGCTTCGCCACCGACGTGGAGCCGGTGAACAGCAGGTGATCGAAGGGTAGGGTGGCGAAATGGGCCGCGACGGCCGCGTCCCCCGTGACCACGGCGATCTCGCTCTCGTCGAAGGCGGAGGCGATCATCTTCCGGGTGAGTTCCGAGCAGGCGGG